>CAZSZG010000060.1:3025-8932 GCA_964610805.1 uncultured Oscillospiraceae bacterium | reverse complement strand
AGTTAAAATAAATCAAAAAAATGAGCATAGGCAGAAATTAATCTACCTATGCTCATTTTATATATTAATTTAAGAAAGAGCGTCGTCTACAAACTCAACTGGTTCAGGAACAGGGGGGATAATAGGAGGAACATCAGAACTTACTGCGTCAACAGTAGCTTTATCATCAAGTTTTTTCTTGAACACATCCATTATATTATAGCCTGTGATAGCCTCAACTGTTTCAGGCAACTGCCCGATAATATCAGTTATGTAGTTTGTAACCTTTGATGCACCCTTAGGTCCGTCAGTGCCAGAACTTCCATTATCAATAATAACAATCTTTTCAGTTTTAGCAAGTGGAGATGCAATAGCCTGTGCGATTTCTGGCATACGGTCGATAATCATTTGAGCCATAGCAGCGTCGTTATAAAGCTTGAACGCCTCTGCTTTTTCCTTCATGACATTAGCCTCAGCCTCACCCTTAGCTCTTACAATTTCGATTTCAGCAACACCCTTAGCCTGAATAATTTCAGCCTCAGCAATACCTTGAAGTCTTACAGCGTCAGCCTTAGCTTTAGCCTCAAGAGCAACGGATGCAGCCTTAGCTTCAGCCTGTGCAATTTCACGATATTTATCAGCCTCAGCTTGTTTTTTAATTTTACCATCAAGTTCTTTTTCAGTTCTAAGAACATCATTTTCAGCAAGTTCAATTTCCTTTTGTTTCTTTAGGATTTCAATTCTCATCTGCTCATCAACAAGTTCTTTTTCCTTTTGCTTTTCAAGAATTTTAGCCTGCATATCGGACTCAATAACTTCTTTTCTAGATATATTCGCCTGAATTTCGTATGCAATATCAGCATTAGCCTTAGCAGTTTCACTCTGCTTTTTATACTCTTGAATTTTCAGTTCTTTATCCTTATTACTCTCCTCAATTTGTGTTAAGGAAAGAATCTTAGCAGCCTCACCAAGACGAACAGCTTCAGCAGTCTTAACATCGGACTCCATCTGTGCCTCAGCCTTTGCGATATTAGCGTCCTTTTTAACCTGTGCAATTTTTTCAGCACCCAAAGCTTCAAGGTAACCGTTTCTATCGCTTATATCACGAATTGTGAAAACTTTCATCTCAAGTCCCATATCGCTAAGGTCAATTGCAGCAACCTCTTGAACCTTTGATGCAAACTTTTCTCTATCACGATAAATTTCCTCAACAGTAAGCTTTGAAACAATTTCACGAAGTTTACCCTCAAGAACGTCAGACGCTGTGTCCTTAATACCCATAATAGTTTTTTGCAGATTGCCTGTGTTAAATTGCTCAACAGCCGCAAGAATTGATTCCTTGTCATTCTTTACCTTAATAACAGCAACACCACTAGCTGATATGCCAACACCAAGCATTGAAAGTGCCTCTTGAATACCTAGTTCAACCTTGATATTCTCAAGGGAAATAACGTCAGCTCTTTCAAGTAGTGGAATTACAAAGCCACCTCCACCCGAAATAACTCTCTTTTTAAGTCCAGAAATAATCATCGCTTTATCCTGTGGTACTTTCTTCCACATTGTTAGAAAGCTGATAATACATAAGATAATAACAGCAATAACAAGAAAAATAGTTTTGCCCGAGTCGCCTAATTCGTTAAAAAAATCCATAATGCTCCCCCTAAAATTTATTTTTTATTAAAGTCTTTCGACAATATAAACCTTGTTTTTTATATCCAATATAACGACATCTGAGTTAGTGTTAATTTCCTCATTATTTGCACTTTTTGCAGGCCCTGAAATAGTGTTATCATCAAACTTAAAAGTCACTTTCCCATAACCATCTTCAAAAATTTTCTCACTCACAACAGCAGGCAAGCCGATTATATCAGCAGTATCAGCAGTTTCCTTTGAAGATAGCTTTCTAAGAGGTCTTGCAAGAAATTTATTAATAAAGAAAGTAATAAAAAAGCTGATTGCAAGTGCAATTATAACAACAAGAACAATATTCATATCGTCATATAAAACCCTACCAAAGCCACCAAAAGTGGTGATGAATATTATCATAAGCGTAGGGCTTAGTGGTAAAAAGCAACCAAAATCAAAGTCCCCAATTTCAAAATCGAAGTCGAAATCAAAGTCAAAATCAAGGAAGTTAAAAACCCCCAAAAGGCTGAACAATGTATTGAGTAGTGTTAAAACAATGCCGACTCCAAAGCATACGTTAAAAACAGCGAGCATTAAAATCACTCCTCTTCAATTTCTTTTTCCAACGAGATATGCAGTTTAATTTTTTCTATCGTTTGGTCATTAACTGACATTACATTTATTTTAAAAATTCCACATTCAATCGACTCATCTTCTTCAGGTATATGCCCAAGAAGTTCCATAACCCAGCCACCAACAGAATTTGCAGAACTTTCAATCAAATCATCAGGTAAATTCAATTCCTCCAGCATATCACTAAGGCTATATTCACCCGAAACTTCATATTCATTTTCACCAATTTTAGTTAGACTTGTGAAAACCTCATCATTTTCGTCATAAATTTCGCCAACTAGCTCCTCAATAATATCCTCCATAGTAATAATCCCTTTTGTTCCACCGTATTGGTCCATTACTATTGCCATATGAATTTTCAAGCGTTGCATTTCACGCAGTGCCTGACTTATATATTTAAGCCCAGAAATATAGAAAGCGTCCTGCATAATCTCACGAATATCAGTTTTTTCATCAAGCATAAACTTAAAGAACGCCTTTTGCGTGATTACTCCAACTATATTATCCTTGCTTTTTTCATAGACAGGCATACGAGAATACATTTCTGACAGAAAGACTTCCTTAATCTCCTCAATTGAGCTGTTAATTTCAATTCCAACAACATTAACACGAGGGATAAGTATTTCATCAACAGTAATTTCGTCAAAATCCAAAGCAGAGCGAACAAGATTTCCCTCTTGCTCCTCAAGAACGCCCTCCTCCTCAATTTCGTCAATAATATATTTTAATTCATCCTCAGTAATACTTGGGCGTTTTTCAGATGAAGAAAAGAACCTTGATATTAGCTTTTTTAGTCCTGAAAATACAAATATAAACGGTTTCATAATCCATATGCAAACTGAAAGAGGTGTTGCGAAAAACAAAACAAAGCGTTCAGCATTTTCCTTAGCAATTGATTTAGGACTAATCTCGCCAAAGATAAGAACAAGAATTGTCATAACGGCAGTTGAAATTCCGACACCCTTTGAACCAAGTAAGTCTGTAAAAAGAATTGTGCAAAGTGACGCAGATGCGATATTTACAACATTATTACCAATAAGAATAGATGTAAGAGCATCATCAAAAGAATCAACAATTTTAAGTGCTTTCTTAGCCTGTTTATTTCCTTGCAGTGCATAATTTTTAAGGCGAATTCGGTTAACGCTAGAATAAGCCATTTCACAGGCAGAAAACAAAGCTGAAATAATAAGAAGAAGCATGATAATAATCAGATAAGGTGCGGTTTGCATATAACCTCCCAGTTAATAAATAAAATATGATAAAATTAAAATGATTATGCAAAAACAATTAAGCAATTAGCTCTATAAAGCATCGCAAATCCATGCAAAATAATCAAGTCAACAACTAATCTAACTTTATAACAATGTTATCATACTTATGCAAAATAATCAAGTAAATTTTTTATTAATTTTAGCCCAACTTATCCAAATAATATAATTTTATCATAGAAGCTTTTATAGTACGAAAATTCTTTGTGAGAAATGTATATAAAATCAAGCTTTGATTATGAAATATCACAAAAATCAAGGATATACTTGAAAAATCTTTTCAAAGTGATATTATATATAGTATGTGATTTAATTAAATGTTGAAAAATGACGGAGGAATATATGCAGGATAAAATTAAAAAGATTTATACAAAACATGAGGCATTAATATTATATGTGTTTTTTGGAGGATTAACAACTGTAGTAAGCTGGATTACGCATTTTGGTGCAAGAAACTTTTTAAGTGCGTCGGTAGTTGTAGCTACTGTTTTTTCATGGGTTTGTGCAGTAACGTTTGCATTTATTACCAATAAAAAGTATGTTTTCAAAAGTAAAGCAGTTAATTTTAATGATTTACTTAGACAAATAGGGCTGTTTTTTGCAGCAAGGCTTGTTTCATTAGGCGTGGAAGCACTGATTATGTTCTTATGTGCTGATAAATATAAGCATACATTTATTAAACTGTTCAGACTTGATAGAATTGAGTATGGCAAAGGCTTGTTTAAGCTTGAATTATTAAGTACAGCTGATAAATTAAACGAGCTGATTTTCAAGATATTTATAGCAAGTGTTATAGTTTTAATAATGAATTATGCGTTTAGCAAGGCAGTTGTTTTCAGAAAAAAAGCTAAAGAAGTGAATGAATAAAAAAAGAAATGGTGCTGAAAAGCACCATTTCTGCGTGTAGGAACAATTGTATCTCCGATGGATTTGTAATGGGGCGTTGCCCCAAACCCCACCAGAGGGAATAATTCCCTCTGGACTCCTCTTAATAATGGTATGGTATTCGCTTGATAGTCTTTTGATGGCAAGCCCTCACTATAATACACCGTAGGTACTATTTAAGTATAAATGTTGTTGAACCATTGTTCATGGTTAATATTTTGCGTTCGATTTTTGGGTGCGAAAACTCACGTCTTACAAGATTTTGCAAAGCCTGTCCTTGCGTATAACCATGAATTACATCGATTTCCTTTATATGTTTAGGACAGCCTTTCAGCACACGCAAAAGTTCAGAGCGAGCCTCAGTGACAGTCATGCCATGTAGGTCTACTGTAAGCGTAAAACCGAATGATGTTGTAGCCATTTTACCGCCTGCTTTCTTGTATATGTTTGAATTCTTCTGCTACTGAAACTGCGTCATTGTATGAAGTTAAGCTATAACATTTTGCACGAAACAATGCCGAGCCATATAACCCTTTGGTATACCATGCAGCGTGTTTTCTAGCCTCTTGAATACCAATTCTTTCACCCTTTAATTCAAGGATTAGCCGAATATGCCTAAGCATAGTTTCAAGCCTTTCATCAAGGGTAGGAGGTGTAAAAGGGGCGTTTTCGTAATGGCATTTAATCTCCTTAAAAATCCAAGGATTGCCATAACTAGCACGTCCTATCATAACAAGGTCGCAACCAGTATATTCATACATACGAATACAGTCCTCAAGCGAGGAAACATCACCGTTTGCAATTACAGGAACGGATACATTTTTCTTTACCTCACGAATGATGTCCCAATCAGCATTCCCAGCATACATTTGGTTTCGAGTTCGCCCATGAACAGCGATAGCAGAAGCACCAGCCTTTTCCATTTCAATCGCAAATTCAACAGCGTTAACTGTATCATAATTCCAACCTTTTCTGATTTTAACAGTAATGGGAACATCTGTTTCACTTCTAGCAGAAATAACAAGTTCCCTTGCAAGCGATATATTCTTCATCAACGCACTTCCAGAGCCTGTCCCAACGACCTTTGGCACGGGGCAACCCATGTTTATATCAATCATATCGGGCGAAAACTTATTGCAAATCTTAACAGCCTTTGCCATAAATTCAGGTTCACTTCCAAAAAGCTGTAAAGCCATAGGACGTTCCGTTTCAGTTATTTCACATAATTCAGCAGTTTTCCTGTCGCTATAACAAAGCCCCTTCGCAGAAATCATCTCACTAACGACATAGGCAGAGCCGAATTCCTTGTGCAGAATTCGATAAGCCCTGTCTGCAACGGAAGCCATTGGTGCAAGAACAGCAGTTTTGGCTATTTTTACATTGCCGATATTGCAGTATTCCATCAGATTTTCCTACTTTGCCTGACAAGTCTGTGTGTTCTGCTTTCCACCTTGAAAAAAACTTCAAAGCCCCTTGCATTTGCAGTATCAAGGCAGGCGATAGCCATTTCTTCCTC
>CAZSZG010000060.1:0-2925 GCA_964610805.1 uncultured Oscillospiraceae bacterium | reverse complement strand
GTCCTCATTTTTATAATATTGAGCATCTTTAATAGCGTCAAAGCGTGTTTCCACAAACTTGCCGTCATACTTCCAACATATACTGTCTGTGCCTTTGTTAAAATCTTGAATTGCCATATAATCTTTCCTTTTTCTATAATAGTTTTATCTTATAATTATACTCATTACAAATGAGATATATTATATTTTATCATAAATATTGAAAAAATCATAGTGTTTTCTTAAAAAATTTGCTATAATAGAATATATAATAAAGTTCCTTCGGTGGAATCAAATGAGGGCATCGCTCTCAAACCCCCGCCAAAGGAATATTATCCCTTTAGAATCCCGTTGTTATGAGGAGTCCAGATGGGATTATCCCCTCTGGCAGGGTTTGGGACAGAGTCCCATTATAAATCCATCGGAGATACAATTTGCACAAGGAGATACAATTTATAGGAGGAAAAATATGAGATTGCTTGCTATCGACGGAAACAGCATATTAAATCGTGCTTTTTATGGGATTAAGGCTTTGAGCAACAAAAAAGGCGTGTTTACTAATGCTATTCTAGGGTTTATGAATATATATCTAAAGGCATTGGAGGACGTGAAACCTGATTGCGTTGCTGTTGCCTTTGATTTGCGTTCGCCTACTTTTAGGCATAAGGCAGTTGAAAGTTACAAGGCTAATAGAAAAGGTATGCCTGAGGAGCTTGCACAGCAAATGCCACTTATTAAAGAGTTGCTGACGAATTTAGGCATAAAAACTGTTGAAATGGAGGGCTATGAGGCTGATGATATTCTTGGAACGCTTTCTTATTCCTGTTGCAGTAAAGGGCATGAATGTATTGTCCTAACGGGCGATAGGGATAGCTTGCAGTTGATTAATGATTGCGTTAAGGTTAGGCTTGCTACTACAAAAGAAAATATTTGGTATGATGAGGAAAGGTTTCTTGCCGATTATGGCTTTAAGCCTATTTTGCTGATTGATTTAAAGGCACTTATGGGCGATAGTTCCGACAATATCAAGGGTGTTGCTGGTGTTGGCGAGAAAACAGCGACAAAACTTGTTTGTGAATGGGGAACTGTTGAAAATATATATGATAATCTTGATAAAATAGAGGCTACAAAGGCAGTTATTGCCAAACTTGAGGCTGGGCGTGAATCTGCTAAGGAAAGCAAGTGGCTTGCTACGATTAAGCTTGATGTGCCGATTGAAACGGATATTGAGCTGTATAAACCACAGCCTGTTAATGTTGATGAAACACAAATGCTTTTGAGCGAACTGGAAATGTTTAAGCTTTTGGAAAGGCTAAAGCTTGATGCTGTCGAGGTTTCACAGCCTGTTGTAGAACAGGAAACACCAGAAATTACAGTGCTTGAAATGAGTGAGGATAAGCTTATAGAAATTGTTCAGCTTTCTGAACCTGTTTATTATCTGTATGAAAATGATTGTCTGAAAGTGATTTTAGGGAATGAAATATATGTAACAAATGATAAAAATTATGCTTTGGATTTTCTGCAAAGTTATGTTGAAATGGTTACATTTGGTGCTAAATCTGATTATAGATTTTGCTTTGAAAATGATTTTGAGCTGAAAAACATAAGCTTTGATGCTGAAATTGCTGGTTATTTGCTTAATGCGTCATCAAGTGAATATTCAATAAAAATGCTTTGTGGTGAATATTCTGTCGAATATTATTCCGATTTGGGCGAAAATGCCGACATTGTAAGCCTTAAAAAGCTATGTGAAACGCTTGAGGGAGAAATTAAAAGTACAGGCATGGAAGATTTGCTAAACGACATAGAATTGCCACTTACAGAGGTGCTTGCCTCAATGGAATATCATGGAATCAAGGTCGATGTAGAGGGAGTTCGTGCGTTCGGAGATACGCTTACAAGCGATTTAAAGTCAATTCAAACAAAAATATACGAATATGCAGGGCATGAGTTCAATGTTTCATCACCTAAGCAATTGGGTGAAGTCCTGTTCAATGAATTGGGATTGCCAGCGAAGAAAAAGACTAAAAGTGGCTTTTCTACCAACGCAGAAGTGTTGGAGGGATTGAGGTCACATCACCCTATTATCGAACTTATTTTGCAGTATAGACAGCTTTTTAAACTTAATTCAACCTATGTTGAGGGGTTGCTCAAAACTGTTGCTGAAGATGGGCGAATTCATACTAACTTCAAGCAGACAGAAACAAGAACAGGCAGAATATCATCAACTGAACCAAATATGCAGAATATCCCTGTTCGTACTGAATTAGGCAGAAATATGAGAAGATTTTTTGTTGCTGATGACGGAAAAGAACTGATTGACGCCGATTATAGCCAGATTGAACTCCGTATTCTTGCACATCTTTGTGATGATGAACATATGAAAGATGCGTTTTTAAGTGGCTTGGATATTCATACCTCAACAGCGTCACAAGTGTTTAAAATGCCTGTTGAAATGGTGACATCTTCAATGAGAAGTTATGCAAAGGCTGTAAATTTTGGAATTATATATGGCATAGGTGCGTTTTCACTTTCAAAGGATATAGGAGTTTCCGTTGCTGAGGCTGATAAATATATTAAGGATTACCTCAACCATTATAAAAATGTGGAAAAGTTTATGAATGATACTGTTGAACAAGCTAAAGAAAATGGCTATGTGACAACGCTTTTCGGTAGAAGAAGATATGTAGCAGAGCTTTCTTCGACGAATAAAATGGTGCAGGGGGCAGGAAAAAGAATTGCCATGAATACGCCGATACAAGGCACTGCTGCTGATATTATAAAAATTGCAATGGTTAAGGTTTATAGGCGATTGAAAGAGGAAAACCTCAATGCTAGGCTGATTTTACAGGTGCATGATGAATTGATTGTTGAGGGTGATGAGAAGTCTGCAAAACAAGTTGGGGAAATGTTGAGTGAAGAAATGATGAACGCTTGTGAGCTTTC
>CAZSZG010000059.1:6483-8980 GCA_964610805.1 uncultured Oscillospiraceae bacterium | reverse complement strand
GCATGGCTTTTATTGGACTGCTTGGTGTTATGGTTACTGCATTAGTTATTGTTCTTTTTTTAGGCGTTGCACCTATTATAATAGGCTCTGTTTTAATAAAAAGAACAGAGCGTAAAAGGTTAGGAATATTCTTTAAAATATTGGGCTATTTTATTTTAATACCGACTATTATTATTACAATTATATTAGTTATAATAATGAAAATCAAAGTTGTTTAAATTAATATATTAAATCTAAATGTTTGATGTGTTTTAACGAACAGCAAATACTTATGGATGAATTTTCGATTAAGTAGTTATTGTAAAAAATATATATAATAAGATTTGGAGGAGATTGTGATATTATGTCTGGGATGCCAGTTGTTTTATAGGATAAGGGTTAAGGTGGTGGAGTAATCTACCACCTTTTTCATGTTAAAATTCAGTAAAGTATTACTCAAAACGCTAGATTGAAACTGAAATTATATTGATTTAAAAAATCGGTAGGTAGTTGGCACAAAATGCTTGAAGTTTTGTTGTAAATATGATAAACTTATAAAGTATTATTATTTTTGGGTTAAGGAGTTTAATAAAATATGAAAAACAGCTACGAAAGTCCCTTTTGTACAAGATATGCCAGCGATGAAATGCAGTTTGTTTTCTCAGCCGATAAGAAGTTTACTACTTGGAGAAAACTTTGGGTTGCACTTGCTAGAGCTGAAATGAAACTAGGGTTGCCAGTAACTCAGCAACAAGTCGAACAGCTTGAGGCTAATGTTGATAATATTGATTATGAGGTTGCTGACGAACGTGAAAGACTTGTCCGACATGATGTTATGGCTCATGTTTATGCATATGGTGAGGTTTGCCCCGACGCTAAGGGTATTATTCATCTTGGTGCTACTTCATGCTATGTTGGTGATAATACTGATATTATAATTATGCGTGATGCGTTGAAAATTGTGAGAAGAAAGCTTATTAATGTTATTGCACAGCTTTCCGATTTTGCTATGGAATATAAGGCTTTGCCTGCACTTGCTTACACACATTTACAGCCTGCACAGCTTACTACAATTGGAAAGCGTGCGACTTTGTGGATGAATGAATTGCTTATGGATTTGGAAGAAACTGAGTATAGATTGGATAAACTTCAATTGCTTGGTTCAAAGGGTACAACAGGTACACAGGCTTCTTTTGTGGAACTGTTTGATGGGGATTCTAAGAAGATAAATGAGCTTGAAAGACTTATTGCCCAAGAAATGGGATTTAAAGAAGTTGTTCCTGTTTCTGGACAAACCTATTCAAGAAAGGTTGATGCACAGGTTCTTAATACGCTTAGTGGGATTGCTCAATCATGCAGTAAATTTTCAAATGATATAAGACTTTTACAGAGTTTTAAGGAGATGGAAGAACCGTTTGAGAAGAATCAGATTGGCTCATCTGCGATGGCTTATAAGAGAAATCCTATGAGGAGTGAAAGAATTACTTCTTTGGCGAGATATGTGATGATTGATAGCTTAAACCCAGCGTTTACAGCAGGAACACAGTGGTTTGAGAGAACGCTTGATGACTCTGCTAATAAGAGAATTTCTGTTGCTGAGGCGTTTTTGGGTGTTGATGCTATTCTTAATATTATGATAAATGTTACGAGTGGACTTGTTGTTTATCCTGAAATGGTTCGCCAGAGGGTTATGCGTGAGCTTCCGTTTATGGCAACTGAAAATATTATGATGAGTGCTGTTAAAAAGGGTGGCGACAGACAGGAATTGCATGAGAAAATTCGTCAATATTCCATAGAGGCTGGTAAGCAGGTTAAGGAAAAAGGGCTTGAAAATGACCTGTGCGAGAGAATCCTTGCTGATGATTCGTTTAAGATTACAAAGGAAGAACTTGACGAAATTTTGAAGCCTGAAAGCTTTACTGGAAGAAGTGAGGAACAGGTTCTGGAATATATTGAGAAACACATAAAGCCGATAATGGATGCTAATAAAGATATTCTTAATGAAAAGGTTGAAATGAAAAATTAATTGGCTGAATGTGCAAAAAACTTCAATAATAAACAGAATTATTATAAAATATGCTTGACTTTGAACAGGTTTTGGAATATAATATTATGTGATTGTCGAAATGTATTCATAATATATTAAAATTATTTAAGATGTTGAATACAAATTAGTTATGTTTATTGTGCGTGGGTGTGCTGAATTTCTGCATAATAACATGATTGACATTATAAAAGAAGGAGGATTGACTGTGAAAAAAGTAAAAAAGCCCGTGTTTTTTATAGTTCTTGGAATTATTTTACTTTTTACTTATTCTGTATATGCTGGTTTTGCAACTCAGTATGGAGATAGAGTAGATACTCATATCAAGGGGCTTCATGATATTCGTTTGGGTATTGACATAAGGGGCGGTGTTGACGTTTCGTTCTCACCTGATAATAATGTTAATGCTACGGACGCAGAGCTTGACTCGGCTATGGAGGTTATCAAGTTAAGGCTGTCAAAGCTTAATATTAA
>CAZSZG010000059.1:0-6383 GCA_964610805.1 uncultured Oscillospiraceae bacterium | reverse complement strand
CAGTAAATGAGCCTATTACAACTGGTGAGGCTGTAATAAGTGGAACATTTACAAGCGAACAGGCGAAAGCACTTGCAGATAAGATTAATTCGGGTGCGTTGCCGTTTAAACTTGAAACCTCGAACTTTAAGACAATTTCACCTACAATGGGTGAGGGTGCACTTGATTCTATGATTTTGGGTGGACTTATTGCATTTTGTCTTGTAGCAATTTTCATGGCTTTCACATATAAATTACCTGGATTTATCGCTGTAGCAGCGTTAATAGGACAGGTTTCTGGTACATTGGCGATAGTGTCGGGATACTTTGGGTTTATGCCGAGTTCAACGCTAACGATACCTGGAATTGCGGGTATTATTCTTTCGATAGGTATGGGTGTTGACGCAAATATTATCACTGCTGAACGTATTAAAGAGGAAGTTAATTCAGGTAAGCCACTTGATACAGCGTTAAAGCTTGGTTATGATAGAGCGTTCTCATCAATTTTTGACGGAAATATAACAGTAATTATTGTTGCAGCAGTTCTAATGGGGGCATTTGGTGCACCTGATGGCATTTTTGCAAAAATGTTGAAGTTAGTATTCTTACCTTTTGGTGTTTCAACAAATAGTACGATTTATTCATTTGGATTCACACTTCTAGCAGGAGTTATTTTGAACTTTGTAATGGGAGTTTTGGCATCAAGACTAATGTTATTCTCAATATCTAAGTTTAAAGCTTTCAGAAATCCAAAGCTATATGGAGGTGCTGATAGTGAATAAGATGAAGAAACAAGTTGATTTTGTAGGAAAAGGCAAGATGTTTAGTATAATATCCATTGCGTTGATAGTTGTAACAATTATTGTAGCACTTTTTGGTGTTAAGGTTTCAATAGAATTCAAGGGTGGAACAATTCTCACTTATTCATATGAGGGAGATATTGATGTAAATGACGTTCAGACGGACCTAGAAAGCATTGTTGGAAGCACTGTAAATATTCAACAGGGTGAAAATATTCAGAGTGAAACAAAGAATATTACAATATCTTTTGGTTCAGATGAAGGGTTAACTGTAGAAAAACAATCTATGATTACGTCAAAGCTTAAAGAGGTTTATGCTGATAGTAACATTAGTATATTGGACTCAAATGACGTAAATCCAACGGCTGGTAGACAGTTCTTTATTAAGTGTTTGGTTGCAGTTTTATTTGCAACACTCCTACTTGTTATTTATATCGCATGGCGTTTCAAGAGGATTAGTGGCTGGTCTGCTGGAGTTTGTGCTATTATAGCTCTTTTGCATGACGCATTTTTCGTATTTGCAACCTTTGTGTTCTGTGGATTTGAGTTAGATTCTAACTTTATCGCAGTTATTCTTACGATATTCGGATATTCTGTTAATGATACAATTGTAATTTATGACAGAATTAGAGAGAATAAAAAACTATTACCAAATGAGGACTTGAAGTCGCTTGTTAATTTAAGCTTAAATCAAACAGTTGTACGCTCACTAAGAACTTCTATTACAACTGTTGTAGCTATGACGGTTGTTACTGTTGTTGCTCTAATAAACAATGTTAATTCAATACTAAGCTTTACGCTCCCACTTATTTTTGGATTGGTAGTAGGTACGTATTCTTCAATTTGTATTGTTCCGTCAATCTGGCATTGGTGGAATGAGCGTAAGGTAGATAAGTCAAAGGATGTCAAAAAAGGCACAAAAGCAAAGAAAGCATAACTAATAAAATAATTTTATTTAATGCTAAAAAGCACCTTGAAAATAGGTGCTTTTTGTGTTATAATAAGCAGCGAATGGAAGAGATTAATTTATTGAGATAAGTTTGAAATTAACTGTTGAACGTAGATTAGATATTACTTATATTTTATGGGGTGTTTGTGTAATGAGAGTTGGTGTTTCAACAGCGTGTTTGTATCCCGATTTATTGGAGGATTCACTTTTAAAGCTAATGGTTAATGGTGTTAATCATGTCGAAATATTTGCAAATACTGATAGTGAGATTGAGGAAAAATTTGTTTTTGGTATGGCTGATACGCTGAAAAGGTATAATGCAACGTGTAAATCTCTACATCCTTATACTTGTGCTATGGAGCCGATGATGTTTTTTTCTGGCTATAAACGCAGGGTTGATGATGTGTTGGATTATTATAAAAGATATTTTGAGGCAATGAATATTTTGGGTGCAGAAATTTTTGTGTTTCATGGGAATAAGGCTGTGCTACAAACTCCTGATGAGCTTTATTTTGAGGTATTCTCAAGGCTAGTGAGGGTGGGGAAAGAGTTCGGTGTTACCGTTGCACAGGAGAATGTTTCAAGATGCCAAAGCTCTACACTAAAGTTTCAGAAGGCTATGTGTAAGGCGTTGGGGGAAGATGCTAAGTTTGTCTTGGACACGAAACAGGCGATACGCTCGGGCGAAAATCCATTTGAAACGGTTAGGGAATTAGGACGGCATATAGTCCATGTTCATTTAAGCGATTACGGTAAAAAGGGTGACTGCCTGCCGATTGGTGCTGGGGAGTTTGACATAAAAGGTTTTCTGACACTTCTTAAAAATGAGGGATATGATGGCTCGGTAATGCTTGAATTATATAGACATAATTTCAGTGACGTTAATGAGTTGGCGTACGATTTTGATATACTTAAAGAGTTGGTTAAATCTATTAAGGAGGCATAGTTTTATGAAATGTCCGTTTTGTGATTTTGAAGATACAAAGGTAATTGACTCACGTCCCTCTGATGCAAAAATTCGTAGAAGACGTGAATGCACGAAATGTCAAAAAAGGTTTACTACATATGAAATCGTGGAAATGCCGTTGCTGATGGTTCAGAAAAAAGACGGTTCTGTTGAGCCTTTTGATAGGAATAAGCTGATTACTGGAATTTACAGTGCGATAAAGAAAAGACCTGTTAGCGTTGATATGGTGTCGAAAATGGTTGATGGGCTTGAAAGTTATTATGCAAATGAAATGAGAAATCAAGTTACAACTGTTGAGATAGGTGATATGGTTCTTGAGAGGCTAAAAGAGATAGATTCGATTGCGTATATTCGCTTTGCATCGGTGTATAAGGATTTTACAGATGTGGAGAGTTTTATCAAAGGTATATCAGAATTGTCTGTTGAAAAAGATTGAAGTTGTAATATATAACGAAAAAACGAATAATTTGTTCTGTTAGATTAGCAGAGTTAACAAAAAAATAAAATTCTATGGTAAAAATTTTTTTAATATGTTATTATTAATGTATGTTTATTATTAAATTATTTTAGGGGAGTGTTTTTATGGCTAATATATTTGATACACCAGACAAAACTGGGGAATTTGATTCAGCGGATATTCAGGCAACATCTGCAATTTGTGGTATTTCTTACTTTCCACCACTGTTCTTTCTTCCATTGGTTACGTCATCAAATTCAGAATTCGGTAAATTCCACGCAAATCAGGCATTACTAGCATTGATATATTGTGCTGCGGCAGGTATTGTAGGAGGAGTTTTAGGATTTATGTTTGGCATTTTAAGTGAAATTCCAGTAATGGGTTGGCTATTTGCCTTAGTCGGTGGACTTCTTGGCTTCGCAATAGGTATTTCTGCATTTGTTATGGTTATTGTAGGAATGATTAATGGCTTTACAGGTAAGGCAAAAGAGTTACCTATAATCGGTAAATTTACTATTATAAAGTAGTGTAAATACATAAAAAAGAGGTGCATAGCACCTCTTTTTATTAAAACAGTGTTTCTTCTTTAAGTCCCATCATAAACCCGTTTACATCGGTTGAATGAATGTTGCCACCAATAAGTCTGTCGTTGCAGATAATAAGAACGGCTTTTATGTTTTCTTTATTATTGGGATAATTTGTTATTTGGTATGTGTACTGCGTTGCCTCAGAGCCTTTGTAATCGCTGAGGTCAAAACCTTGTAGGCACTGAATTTGGTTGTAGTTTTCATATGTTTCGTTGAATTTATACGGAATGGTAATCTTTTCTTCAATGAAATTACTTTCGTGTACTTTCCAACCACATAGATTTAGATAAGAAATTCTGCTGTAATTATCGGGGTAGGTTTTCCCAGATGCCTCTGTGGCGTTTTTGGATTTTGAAATGAGTATCATGCCAACTAATAATACGCTCGCAATTATTAGTATAATTGCAACAATTTTTCTAAGCTTTTTTAGTGATATAATCATAAATTTCTCCTTTTTTGCTAGATATAAAGTCTGTTATACATATTTATATGGCTGATATAGCAAAATAAGAATAGGTTAGCTGAATTATTTCAAAGTTATGATATATGGAGATGATTTTTTTGAAAGGGATACCTTATGGAATTAATTAGGCTGGATAGATTTATAGCTAATCAAACAGAATATTCAAGAAAAGATGTGAAAACGCTTGTTAAAAAGGGACTCATTAACGTCAATGGAGAAGTAGTCAAGAGTTCAGATGTTAAAATAGACGCTGATAAAGACGAAGTCAACGTGAACGGTGTAAATATTTGTTATAGAAAAAATATTTATATAATGCTTAATAAGCCTGCTGGATATGTTTGTTCTACAAAGGACGGCGTGTCGCCAACGGTTTTGGATTTATTGCCTGAGGAAGTAAAAAATGTCCATAAAGGGATATTTCCTGCTGGTCGGCTTGATAAGGATACGGAGGGATTTGTGTTTTTAACTAATGACGGAGTGCTTTCACATGAGATTCTTTCGCCCAAAAAGCATATCCCTAAATATTATCTAGTCAAACTAAACAAACCTTTTAAGGAAAGCTATGTTAAGCAATTTGACGAAGGTTTGGTATTAAAAACAGGAGAACGCTGTCTTTCAGCAAGGGTATGTGGGCTTGAAAATGACAATAATTGTGCATTTATCGAGCTTTATGAGGGTAAGTATCATCAGATAAAAAGAATGTTTGCCTCTGTTGAAAACAATGTTGAATACCTATTTAGAACACAGCTTGGTGGACTTGTAATGCACGATGAGTTGGGACTTGGTGAGCATTTAATAATGTTGCACAAAGATGTTGAAAACTTGACAGAAAATTTTGATTTTTTAACTGCAAAGGAAAATTCAAGAAGTTTTTTTCGTCATATTAAATAAACTGTTGATTATAACTTTGGGTAAATAGTGACTTGAAAAAGTGTTAGATATTTGTTATTATATTAATGTAGTCAATTAATTGCGATTGGCAAAAATTTAGTTTTGGGAGGCCTGAAAAATATGGCAAGTTTATCATTGCGTAATATTTACAAAAAATATCCAGGCGGAGTTATCGCTGCTTCAGATATTAATTTAGAAATAAGAGACAAGGAATTTATAGTTCTAGTTGGTCCATCAGGTTGTGGTAAATCTACAACTTTGAGAATGGTTGCAGGGTTGGAAGAAATTACAGAGGGCGAATTATATATCGGCGACCGTTTGGTTAATGATATTGCTCCAAAGGATAGAGATATTGCTATGGTTTTCCAGAACTATGCTTTGTATCCTCATATGACAGTTTATGAGAATATGGCTTTTGGTCTAAAGCTTAGAAGAATGCCAAAGAATGAAATTTCTCGCAAGGTTGAAGAAGCTGCTAAAATACTTGACTTGACTCATCTTCTTGACAGAAAGCCTAAGGCTATGTCAGGTGGACAGCGTCAGCGTGTGGCTTTGGGTCGTGCTATTGTTCGTGATCCAAAGGTATTCTTGCTTGATGAGCCTTTGTCAAACCTTGATGCAAAGCTTCGTGCACAGATGAGAACAGAAATCTCAAAGCTTCATAAGAGATTGGGTACAACATTTATTTATGTTACTCATGACCAAACTGAGGCTATGACAATGGGTGATAGAATTGTTGTTATGAAGGACGGATTTATTCAACAGATTGACACACCTAACGAACTATATGAGCGTCCAGTTAACCAATTCGTTGCTGGTTTCTTGGGTTCACCTCAAATGAACTTTATTGATTCACATCTAACAAAGGAAGGCAATCAATACGTTCTTGAGTTTGGTTCAAAAGAAAGCAATGGAAATAGATTCAAGATTGCTATTCCTGAGGCTAAGGCATCTGCTGAACTAGAAAGCTATGTAGGCAGAGAAGTTATCATGGGTATGCGTCCTGAGTGTATTCATGATGAGGAAATGTATATTTCAAACGCTACAACAGGTATTATTGAGTGTAATGTTGAGCTTACTGAAATGATGGGTGCTGAAACATTCTTATATCTAAATTGTGAGGGTATTCCGCTTACTGCAAGAGTTTCTCCTCGTACAACAACAAAGATGCAAGATGTTATTAAGGTAGCACTTGATCCTAATCGAATTCATTTGTTTGATAAGGAAACTGAAAAGGCTATTAACAACTAATTATTTGAATAATATATAAAGAAAGCAGGGGAAATTCCC
>CAZSZG010000058.1:0-9006 GCA_964610805.1 uncultured Oscillospiraceae bacterium | reverse complement strand
ACTCTGTGGAAAAATTTAAACAAGAACAAATATACTTAACAAGCAAAAGTATATTAAATGAAATTAAGGCAAATAAGAACTAGAAAATAAAATAGCCATGCGGCGAATGAGCACCAATACTTGTTGACAGTGATTTTTTTTTAGTGTATAATAATTAAGTTAAGTTTAAAGAAAGAGGTGGTCTAATTTGCATGCAAAGAATGAACTGTATAGCATTAAAAGTTTATGCGACAGGTTAGTAAAAAATTCACAAATTGATACCAAATTATATGAAAAGTTTGACGTAAAAAGAGGGCTTAGAAAAAGTGATGGAACAGGAGTTGTGGCTGGGATAACAAACATCTGTAACGTTCATGGATACATACTAAACGAGGGCGAACGTGAGCCTATGGAGGGCGAGCTAATATATAGAGGGCATAATGTTAAAGATATTGTTGCAAATGTGGAAGCAAACAACAGATATGGCTTTGAGGAAACTATATACCTTCTCCTTTTTGGCGAGTTACCTGACAATGAAGGTCTTAACTGCTTTTCTAAGTTTATTTCTCAATCAAGAGAGTTGCCAGATGGCTTTGTAGTAGATATGATTTTGAAAGCCCCTTCACCAAATATTATGAATAAACTTGCACGTTCAGTGCTTGCATTATACTCTTATGATGATTACGCAGAAGAAAAAGGTATCGAAAGTGAAATGCATACAGCTATCAGCATTATTGCAAAATTGCCTGTAATTATGACTGCTGCATACCAAGTTAAAAAGAGCCATTATTGCAATGAAAGTATGGTTATGCACCCACTTAATCCAGAGGAAAATACAGCACAGACCATTCTTTCAATGTTAAGAACAGACAGAGCATATACAGAGGCAGAGGCACAATTACTTGATGTATTGCTAATACTACACGCTGAACATGGTGGTGGAAACAACTCAACATTTGCATGCAGAGTTCTTACATCTTCAGGCACAGACGCATATTCAGCATATTCAGCAGCGATAGGCTCACTAAAAGGACATAGACATGGTGGTGCTAATATCAAGGTTATGCAGATGCTTGAGGACTTTAAAGCTAATGTTAAG
Organism: uncultured Oscillospiraceae bacterium; assembly: GCA_964610805.1. Taxonomy (GTDB): domain Bacteria; phylum Bacillota; class Clostridia; order Oscillospirales; family Ruminococcaceae; genus JAAYPV01. The sequence goes on along the minus strand of CAZSZG010000058.1, from coordinate 7,928 downwards.
GATTGGAATAGCGACGGACAGGTTGCTGACCATATGAGAAAGGTTTTGAGAAAGGAAGCAAATGACTTTTCAGGACTTATTTATGGTATGGGGCATGCAGTTTATACGCTATCTGACCCAAGAGAGAAGATTTTAAGGGATAAAGCAGCAGCTTTGGCTAAGGGTACTGAAATTGAGGCAGAATTCAAATTGCTTGAAACAATTGAAAGACTTACACCTGAATTGTTTGCAGAGGTTAGGGGTGAGAAAAGAGTTATTTGTTCAAATGTTGATATGTATTCAGGGCTTGTTTATAAAATGTTGGGTATCCCTGAGGACTTGTATACACCTCTTTTTGCAATATCAAGAATGGCTGGTTGGGCTGCACATCGTATGGAGGAAATTTTAACTTGCAACAAAATTATGCGTCCTGCGTATAAGGCGATTGCTAAACCAAGAATTTATACGGATATAAATGATAGATAAAATATAGTTTTAATTACTTAGAAAGGTGGTGCGTCAGTGAAAAACAGAATGTTTGCAGTTGTGGTTTTGATAGCTGTTTTGCTTACGGGATGTTCCATTAATGGTGGGATAGATACCATGCTGACACCACCTAAGCTTAGTGAGCAACAGGAACAGATTTATCAGGCGTTAATAAAGGGAGTTAATTCAAAAATCAGTTTGAAGTATCCTAAATCGGGAACAAATCTTTCGGCTTTTATTATTAATGATATTGACTCTGATGGTGAGGACGAGGCGATAGTTTTTTATGAGCCAGAATCTATTAAGGCTGAGGGGAAATCGCTTAGGATAAATATGCTTGATAAGATTGATGGAGAGTGGAGATCGGTTTATGACTATTCAGCAGAGGGCGTTGAAGTTGAAAAGGTAATTGTTTCAAAGCTTGGTGAGGCTGAAAGAATAAATATTATTGTTGGATATAATATGGTTAATCCAGATGAAAAACAGGTTTGCGTGTATAATTATAAGGATGGCGTTTTGACAAATACACTGTCAGAAACATATTCAATTTTAGATGTTAGAGATTTGGACAATGATGAAAGCAATGAGCTGTTAATTATAGTAAATCAAACAGCATCAAAAAAAGCTAAGGCTAGAGTATTAAAGCTTAATTCAGAATGTAAATATCTTGAAAGTTTTGTTGAACTTAATACAAATATAACAGAATTCAAACAGCTTATTTATGGATTGATTGATAATGGAATTAGAGGAATTTATATTGATGAGGTCGTTGGTGCAAATGCTTTACATACAGAAATTTTTGCACTTGAAGATGGGTTGCTTAGACCGAGATATGGAAATGGAAATACATCCGAAACGGATTTAAATATAGTTAGACCTACTTCAAATAAAACTATGGATATTGATGGGGATGGGATACTGGAAATCCCGATTAATGAGGTGTTTTCTGGTTATGGTGATTATCCAGATACAGAAAAACTATATAAAACCAATTGGTTTGTGTTTGAAGAAAATGTACTTAAAAAGAAATATGAAAGCTATTATAGCATAACTAAGGGCTATTCGTTTATGTTCCCTAGCAGGTGGCAGGGGCAGGTTACTGTTAAAATAGATAGCATAAATGATGAGGTTGTTATATGTAAATACGAAGATCAGCTTAGGGAAGACATGGAGGAGCTGATGCGTATTGCAGTTGTTGAAAAAGCGGATATTGAGGATAAAAGCAAAGAGGGCTATGAGGTTATGAAAACAAAGGGTGAGGTTGGTTATCTTGTGTGGATATCACCAAATTCACAAGAACCACTTGTTCCGACGAAAAGTGAAGTTATGTTTAATTTGATGGTTATTGAATAGAGATGAATTCAAGGCATATGTTTAACTTAAAAAGGAGGAACTTTTATGAAACGAATTTTAGTTTGTGAAGATGAAGATGTTATAAGGGATTTTGTTGTCATTAATTTGAAACGTGCTGGTTATGACGTAGTTGATGTTAATTGTGGTGAGGACGCACTTAAGACCTTTGAACATGAAAGAGGAAATTTTGATATAGTTTTGTTGGACATTATGATGCCTGGAATAGATGGGTTTACTGTTTGTAAGAAGCTAAGGGAGAAAAGCTCTACTTTGGGAATTATTATGCTTACTGCTAAAACACAGGAGATGGATAAAATTAGTGGGCTTATGATTGGTGCAGATGACTATATCACAAAGCCTTTTTCACCATCAGAATTAACTGCTAGGGTTGATGCAATATACCGTAGGGTTTGCATGAGTTTTAATAAGAATGAAAAGGCTATGACAATAGAATCTGGACCGTTTTTACTTAATTTAAAAAGCCGAACAGTGGCGAAAAATGGCGAGAATGTTGACTTGACACAGGTTGAGTATCAGATACTTGAGTATTTTATGAATAATAAAAACACAGCACTTGACCGTTCGAGTATTCTTAACCATATTTGGGGCGATAATTATTTTGGTGATGATAAAATTGTTGATGTTAATATTAGACGAATTAGAATGAAGATTGAGGAAGAGCCGTCGAACCCACAGTATATCCTTACTATTTGGGGCTATGGTTATAAGTGGGACGATAAATAATGTATAGGGATTGGTTGAAAACTTCAACTGACAGATGTGGTGTGTAATGAAAAGAATGATGAATATCACTAAAAAGAGTATAACCAATAGATGGATTTTCAATAACTTTTTTGTTATTCTTCTTATACTTGTGGTTATTGAATTAAGCTTTGTATTTGCTATTCAAAGCTTTTATTATAGCTCTGCAAGGGAGTATATGAAGTCAAGGGTTAACGAAATTGCTGGAGTTTTGACGATTTATTCACAGGATAATAGCACCAACTTTTCGGGTGAAATAAGAGAGATGGTTGAAAGCTTTTCTGATAAGGAAAAGATGGAGCTTATGGTTATAAACTCTAAAGGGAAAGTTGTGCTTACTTCATCTGGATTTTCACCTGATGAAGTAATGACTATGCCTGATTATGAAACGATGAAAAATAATGTAGAGTCAATTGGTATGGATATTAGTAAGCAGTCGTCGGGAGAAAAGGTTATAGCTATGTCTTACCCTATTTCAACTATTAACAGCGATTATAGTGCAATTAGGGTGGTTTCTTCGCTTACAGAAATTGATGCCCATATTACGAGCCTAATCATTTTAGTTACTTGTGTTTGTATTGTTGTTCTCCTACTTATGATGTTTTCAGGAATGTATTTTGTTGGCTCTATTGTTAAGCCAATTCAACAAATTAGTAATATTGCTACAAAATATGCTACGGGTAATTTTTCTGTCAGAATTAAAAATGATAGTCAAGATGAAATAGGAAATCTCTGTATTGCTATTAATAATATGGCTGATGAGCTGTCTACTGCTGAAACGATGAAGAATGAGTTTATTTCTTCTGTTTCACATGAACTAAGAACGCCACTTACTGCTATAAAAGGTTGGGCTGAAACGCTTAATGAGGGCGATGACCCTGAGATGATGCAAAAAGGTATTGGCGTGATTATAGGTGAAACTGAACGTTTGTCCAGAATGGTTGAGGAGTTGCTTGATTTCTCAAGAATGCAGAATGGTCGGTTTAGTTTGCAAAAGGAAAATATGGATATACTTGCTGAATTAGGTGAGGCTGTGCTTATTTATACCGAAAGGGCAAGGCGTGAGGGTTTAGATATAATCTATAATGAACCTGAAATGTTGCCTATTGTATTTGGCGATAAAAGCAGAATTAAACAGGTGTTTATTAACATTATAGATAATGCGATAAAATATTCTAGTTGTGGTGGCACTGTCACTATTGAGGCGACTGAAAATGAGGGGAATGTTCAGATAGCTGTTGCAGATATGGGCTGTGGGATAAATGAGACGGATTTGTCGAGAATAAAAACAAAGTTTTTTAAAGCTAATCATACAAAGAGAGGCTCTGGAATTGGTCTTGCCGTTGCTGATGAAATAGTTACTATGCATGGTGGAACGCTTACAGTTTTGAGCCAAGAGGGAGTTGGCACAACGGTTGTTATAACCTTGCCAGCTGAAAAAAAGGTATGATGATTATACCTTGAGAGGAGAATTATATGGCAGACGAGAAAAGAACTAAGAAAGACCATAAATCAAAAATAGGTGGACAGGCACTTATTGAGGGTGTTATGATGAAAGGGAGTTATAAATCGGCAATGGCTTGCAGACTTCCTAACGGGGAGATTGACCTTGAGGTATGGGATGAAAATAATGGAAAGAATGCTCCTTTTTATAGAAAAGTTCCTTTTGTGAGGGGGATTTTCAATTTTATACTTTCGATGGTAGATGGATATAAATGCCTTATGAAATCAGCTGAAAAGCAGATGGATGAGGATAATCCTGAGGAGGAAATGTCTAAGTTTGAAAAGTGGCTTGATGATAAATTTGGCGAGAAAATAATGACTGTTTTTATGGTTATTGCACTCATTTTTAGCGTTGGTGTTGGGTTGTTTCTTTTTATGTATTTACCAGCAAAAGTGGTTGGATTCATTAAACCAATTCATGATTATAATATTTTAAAAACACTTTTTGAGGGTATTATAAAAATTATTATTTTTGTGCTGTATTTGGGTTTGACATCACTGATGAAGGATATAAAACGCACTTATCAGTATCATGGTGCAGAGCATAAAACAATTGCTTGTCATGAGGCTGGCGAGGAGTTAAATGTTGAAAATGTCAAGAAGCATACTAGGTTTCATCCAAGATGTGGAACAAGTTTTATTTTCCTTGTGCTTATAGTTGGGATATTTGTGTTTAGCTTTTTAAGTTGGGGAAGTGCTTTGGCTAGGGTTGGTATGAAACTTCTTCTAATGCCACTTATTGTAGGGATTTCATATGAGATTATTAGGTTTGCGGGTAGGCATAATAATATTATTACAAGAATCATTTCTGCTCCTGGATTACAATTGCAAAGGCTTACTACAAAAGAACCTGACGATTTCCAGATGGAGGTTGCAATTGAGGCAATTAAGCCTTGTATTCCTGAAGATTTGGAGGACGACCAGTGGTAACCGTTGGGGATATTTATACCAATTCAAAGTCGATACTTAAAGCTAATGGGATAGAAAGCTACCGTTTTGAGGCGTCTTGTATTATCGAAAGCCTGTTTAAGACAAGGGTTAATTTGCTGATTAACTCCGAAATTATTGTTGGGGAAAGCCAAATCAACCTTATTCATGAGATGCTAAACAAGCGGTTGCAAGGGTATCCTTTGCAATACATACTGGGCGAGTGGGAATTTTATAGCCTGCCTTTTAAGGTTGGAGAGGGTGTGCTTATTCCAAGACAGGATACGGAAACGCTTGTTGATTATGTGTTGGAGTTTGCGAAAGATAAACCTAATCCGAAAATTGCCGACCTTTGCAGTGGAAGTGGCTGTATTGCAATTGCAATTGATAAAAATTTACTTAATGCACAAATTCACGCAGTTGAGTTTTCAGAAAAGGCTGTTAATTTTCTCAAGCAAAATATTGAGTTAAACTCATCAGCAGTTCAGCTTGTTTTGGGCGATGTGCTTGATACGGGCGTTGTAGATAGCTTTAAAGAGTTGGATATTATAGTTTCAAACCCTCCATATCTCACCGATAAGGATTTAATAAGCCTGCAAAAAGAGGTTTCATTTGAACCAGAAATGGCTTTATATGGTGGAGATGAGGGTATGAGTTTTTATAAAGGGATTACAGAAAAATGGAGTAAGACATTGAAAAAGGGTGGACTTCTTGCGTTTGAAATAGGTATTGGACAGGAAGATTCAGTTACGGAAATATTAAAACAAAATGGCTTTAAAAATATTAATTATAGATGCGATTTAAATCAAATTATAAGAGTTGTCGCTGCAATCAAGGGCGACGCATAAGACAGGAGGATATTTATGGCAAAAGCAGATCCAAAAAAACAAGTCATTGTAATTCCATCGTCAGCTGAGGCGAAGAAAAAGGCGTTGGAAAGTGCTATCGCTCATATAGAAAAAACATATGGTGCGGGTGCTGTTATGAGGCTTGGAGAAAACAGAAAAATGGACGTTGATGTAATCCCAACAGGATCGTTGACACTTGATATGGCATTGGGAATTGGTGGCGTTCCAAGAGGAAGAATTGTTGAAATTTATGGACCTGAAAGCTCTGGTAAAACTACTGTTGCACTGCATATCGCTGCTGAGGCACAGAAAAAGGGTGGGGAGGTTGCGTTTATTGACGTAGAACACGCATTAGACCCTGTTTATGCTGCTGCACTTGGAATAAATATAGATAATTTGCTAATTTCACAGCCAGATAGTGGTGAGCAAGCACTTGAAATTGCTGAGGCTTTGGCTCGTTCGGGTGCGATTGATGTGTTGATAATTGACTCCGTTGCTGCTATGGTTACAAAGGCAGAAATTGACGGCGATATGGGTGATACTCACGTTGGACAGCTTGCAAGACTTATGTCACAGGCTATGAGAAAGCTTACTTCAGTTATCGCAAAATCAAATTGCGTTGCTATATTTATTAATCAAATAAGAGAAAAAATTGGAGTTATGTATGGTAACCCTGAAACCACTCCAGGTGGACGTGCGTTGAAGTTCTATTCCTCTGTCAGAATTGAGGTTAGAAGAGTTGAAACTATTAAAAGTGGTGTTGAAAATGTTGGTAATAGGACTAAATGTAAGATCGCAAAAAATAAGGTTGCTCCTCCGTTCAAGGAGTGCCAATTTGATATTGTTTTTGGACAGGGTATTTCAAGGGTAGGCGAGATAGTTGACATTGCTGTTGACCTTGATGTTATCAAAAAAAGTGGTTCTTGGTTCAGTTATAAGGATACAAAAATTGGACAGGGTAGGGAGAATGTTAAGGAATGGATTAAGGATAATCCTGAAACAGCACTTGAAATTGAAGAGGCTATAAAAGAGAATGCGTCGAAGCTTGTTATGGTGTCGAAAAAGGATAAAAAGGATGCAAAGGCTAAGGAATCGGCAAAAGCTGCTAGTGCTGCAAGCAAGGGTAAAAGTCAAAAGGTTGACGCTGATGTGTTGATTGATGCTGATGACGATTTCGAGGAATTTACGCCTGCTGAGGAAAAATAAGATGAAGATTACATCAATTGCCTTGTACAAGGGGCGGACCTATTGCGTTGAGATTGATGATGAGAGGAAGCTTTATTTTCATAGGGATATTGTCAGCGATTATGGTTTGAAGTATGGCATGGAAATGGATGAAAGCGAATTAGAAAAAGTTTTTAATGCGTCGGAAAAGCGTAGGGCAAGGGAGAGGGCGTTATATCTTCTTGATTATAGGGATTATTCCTATATTGAGCTTTTGGAAAAGCTTGAGAAGAATTATGAGGAAGATATTTGCTTTGAGGTGCTTGATTATCTTGCTGAAAAAGGGTTTGTGAATGACAGACGGTATGCTGAAAACCTTGCTAGGAAGCTTTTTGAGATAAAGAAGTACGGTGTCAACAGGGTTAGGCAGGAGATGAAGAGAAAAGGGCTTACGGATGAGATTATTGAGGATATGCTTGAGGAGTATGAGGGCGGGGCAAACGAGAGGATAGAGGAGATTATTAACAAGAAATATTCTCGATATTTGGGGGATTATAAGGGTGAACAGAAAGTTAAGGCGGCGTTGGTAAGACTTGGGTACAGGTATAGTGAGATTAATGAGGTAATTAAGGGGTATTGTGAGGATTGAGGCTCGCTCATTCGCCGCTTGGGCTTTTGTTTTGCTTTCGCTTTGGTTCTTGTTTACTTTGTTGTCATTGAATATGCTTTTGCTTGTTAAATGTAGTTTTGTGAAGTATTGTTCTTGTTTAACCTTTACCACAGAATTATAGTTTGCTTGTTTATTTTAAGCAAAGTATTGTTCTTGTTTACTTTGTTGTCATTCAATTTCATTTCCGTATTGTTAAATTTAGTTGTGGGTGTTCATTTCTTTGTGCGTACAAAGAA
>CAZSZG010000057.1:0-9145 GCA_964610805.1 uncultured Oscillospiraceae bacterium | reverse complement strand
GAATAATCTACCGTTAAAGTGAATACAATTTATATGAGCAATAAAATTGGTGGAGGTAGAGTGATGAGGAGAATGATTGTAGGTTTTATACTATTAATATCGACTATTTTCTGGACAGGCTGTTCGGCGATAAGCGATAGTAGTTCGGGTATGGATATGGAGTTAACATCGGAGATAAAACTGCATGACAATTCACTTATTCCTAATGAATTTTTACAAGAGGGTGTGTATAAGCCGATAAACTATTCTACTCAACAGGCGATGTGGTTTGCGTATATGGATTATGAAAAGATTTTGCTTGACAGGACTGAGGAGGAGTTTACAAAGCTTGTTGTGGAGAGGTTTGTCAAGGCGAAATCGTTGGGTATTAACACTGTTTATGTTCAGGTTAGGGCATTTTGCGATGCATATTACAAATCAGAGTTGTTTCCGAGGGGCGAATATTTTTCTGTGTCGAGCAATTTTGATCCACTTGAAATAATGATAAATTCTGCACATTCGCTTAATTTGTCAATTCATGCGTGGGTAAATCCGATGAGGGCAAAAACAGATATGGAAATGCAGACTATGTCGAGTGATTATTTGCCTAAGGAGTGGTATGATGATGAGATAAAAAGAGGGACTTATATTGTTCAGGTTGCTGATAGGTGGTATTTAAACCCTGCTTATAGTGAGGTAAAGAGTTTTATTACAGATGGAATAAAGGAAATAGTGTCAAATTATGATGTTGATGGGTTACATATTGATGATTATTTTTATCCGACAACTGATGCAAGTTTTGATACGACATCATTTTCAGAAAGCAATACAAGCGACTTGATTGCGTGGAGAATGGAGAATATCAATGTGATGGTTAAGGGGATATATTCTGCAATAAAATCTGTGAATACAAATGTTTTGTTCGGGATTAGTCCACAGGGCAATGTAGAAAAAAATTATAGTACGCAGTATGCAGATGTAAGAAAGTGGTGTAAAGAGGGTGGATACTGTGACTATATCGTTCCACAAATTTATTTTGGCTTTAAAAATGAAACCTGTCCATTTGAGCAAACGGTTTTTGAGTGGCAACAGCTAACTTCTGAAAGTAAGGTTAGGCTTGTGATTGGCGTTTGCACATATAAAATAGGCAAAGAGGATACTTGGGCTGGTACGGGTAAGGACGAGTGGATAACTGATTTGAATATCACTTCACGAGAGGTCGAATATGTTATCAATGACGAGAAATTGAGTGGTGTGGCTATATTTAGCTATAACTCAACCTTTGAGCCGAGTGGTGATGAGATTATTGTGAATGCAATTGCTGATGAATGTGAAAAAATTATGCAAATACTTGTTAAGGAATAGATTCTGTGTTATAATATAAGTTCTTGATGAACGTGGTTTACGATAATTCCATAGCTTAGGGATTTTGGAAGGAGAGCTAATGTGTTTAAGATTGTAAAAAAAAGGGAACTGAATAAATTGGTGTTTTTGATGGAAGTTGAAGCACCATTGATTGCAAAAAAAGCACTTGCAGGACAGTTTATAATTTTTAGAGCAGATGAAAAAGGCGAACGTGTTCCACTTACTATTGCTGATTATGATAGAGAAAATGGAACTATTACGATAATTTATCAAGTCGTAGGGAGAAGCACACAGGTGCTATCAACGCTGAACGAGGGCGATGAGATACTTGATGTCGTTGGACCTTTGGGTATGCCTACACATATTGACGAGGGCGTAAAGAGGGCATGCGTTGTAGGTGGTGGCGTTGGTTGTGCAATTGCTTTTCCACAGGCTAAGGCTTTGTATAATAAAGGCGTTATTGTAGATGTAATTGCTGGCTTTAGAAATAAAGATATAGTTATACTTGAGGACGAGTTTAAGGCTGTTAGTAATGAACTGATTATTACAACTGATGATGGTAGCTATGGCAAAAAAGGTTTCGTTACTAATGCGTTAAAAGAACTTATCGACAATGGCAGAAATTACGATGTTGTAATCGCAATTGGTCCTGTTCCGATGATGAAATTTGTATGCGATGTAACTCGTGATTATAATATAAAAACTATTGTATCACTTAACCCGATTATGATTGACGGAACGGGAATGTGTGGAGGTTGTAGAGTTACGGTTAACGGAGAGGTGCGTTATGCTTGTGTTGATGGGCCTGACTTTGATGGGCATGAAGTTGACTTTAAAGAGCTTATGATGAGAAATGGAACTTATAAGCGTCATGAGGATTCGTGCAGATTGATGCAAGATTAAATAAAATATAAAACTCGTTTAATATTACGGAGGTTTAAAATGGCTAATATGTCACCTAAAAAGGTTGAAATGCCTGAACAAGATCCATTAGTCAGAGCTGGGAACTTCGAGGAAGTAACAACTGGATATACAAAGGAAATGGCTATGGAGGAGGCTGAAAGATGCCTTAACTGTAAGCATAAACCATGTGTGGCTGGTTGTCCCGTTGCTGTTAGAATTCCTGAATTTATAGAGCAAGTGAAAGATGGGAATTTCGAGGAGGCATATAATATAATCACTTCAACTAATAGCTTGCCTGCTGTTTGTGGTAGAGTTTGTCCTCAAGAGGTGCAGTGTGAGGGCGTTTGCGTTAGAGGGATTAAAGGCGAGCCAGTTGGAATTGGACGCTTGGAGCGATTTGTTGCTGATTATATGATAAAAAACGGTGAAATCAAGGTTGAAAAGGTTGAAAGCAATGGTCATAAGGTTGCTGTTGTAGGTGCAGGACCTGCTGGGCTTACTTGTGCAGGCGACCTTGCAAGGCTTGGATATAAGGTTACAGTTTTTGAAGCGTTCCATATTGCTGGTGGTGTGCTTATGTATGGGATTCCTGAATTTAGGTTGCCTAAGGCGATTGTTCAAAAGGAAATACAAGCACTCAAGGACTTGGGCGTTGAGATTAAGACTAACATGGTAATAGGGAAAATTCTTTCTATTGATGAGTTAATTGAAATGGGATATGAGTCGGTTTTTGTTGGCTCGGGTGCTGGACTTCCTAGATTTATGGGGATTGAGGGCGAAAATCTAGTTGGAGTTTCTTCTGCAAATGAATATCTTACAAGAATTAACATTATGAAAGGCTATCTTGAGGAATATGATACACCTGTTCTGAAGTCAAAGGCTGTTGCAGTTGTCGGTGGTGGTAATGTTGCTATGGACGCTGCGAGAAGTGCGAAGAGAATGGGTGCTGAAAAGGTATATATTGTGTATCGACGCTCAGAAGATGAAATGCCAGCAAGAAAAGAAGAAGTTCATCATGCAAAGGAAGAGGGCATTGAATTCTTAATGCTTACTAATCCTGTTAGAATAATTGGTGACGAAAATGGCAGAGTTAAGGCTATGACTTGCACAAAAATGGAACTTGGTGAGTCCGATGAAAGTGGACGACCTAAGCCTGTAAAGGTTGAGGGTGCAGATTATGACCTTGTGGTTGATACTGTAATTATGGCAATAGGTACATCACCTAACCCACTGATTCGCACAACAACAAGTGGGATTGAGGCTAATAGGCGTGGCTGTTTAATTGTTAATGAGAATATGATGACAACAAAACAGGGAGTTTATGCTGGTGGAGATACTGTCACTGGTGCTGCAACGGTAATTTTAGCAATGGGTGCAGGGAAAAAAGCTGCAAAAGCTATTGACAAGTATATTCAAAGCAAGTAATATAAGTAATGTGTATAATTTTATTTTAAATAAATTTAGGAGGAAGTTTAATGGATTTTAGTTTTTTAAATCAGCTTGCAAATATTTCAAATTTGTTTTTAGCTAATTCATCGGGAGATGCTAGTTCGGCAGCATCAGGAGCAGGGGGAGGAACACTTTTACTTCAAATTGCTATGTTCGGGGGAATAGGATTATTTTTCTACTTTATTATTATCAGACCTCAAAAGAAAAAAGAAAAAGAAACTCAGGCTATGCGTAGTAGTGTGCAAATTGGTGATGAAATTGTAACTATAGGTGGTATTGTTGGTTTAGTCGTAAGAAAAACAGAGGATACTATTGTGTTAGAAACAGGTGGCGATAAGAGTAAACTTCGTATACAAGCTTGGGCTGTACAGGATAACTTATCTGCTAGTGAAAGAGCTAAAGCAACAGTTAGCACTCCAACTGTAAGTAAAGGTGACGAAAAAAAATAGATTTTGAATAAATGATGTCAATGTCATAATATTGGCGTTCCCAGAATATTAATGTATAACAAATAATATATTAATAATGTATTAATCATGTAATAAATATTCTATATTTTTCATGAGGAATGGGGGAACGCTATGCGACGGTCCAGACGAAACTATTTGTGGGATGTTAAGATTGTTTATATTATCCGTTCTGTTTTGTTTGGGATAGCAGTAATGATACTTTGCCTTATGGGCTTTTCTGCGATAATGACAAGATTTTCAGCACCACCAACAATGATTTCAATGATGGCAAACATTTCACTTTGCGTTGGGTGCTGTGTTGCAGGGTTCACGGCTGCAAAAAAGAGAAGAAAGCATGGAATAATGACGGGAATATACTGTGGGGCAATAATTTACTGTGTGGTATATTTTCTTGGTATTGTTGTTTTGGGTAGATTTATTAGCATGACGCTCTTTACGAAATTGCTAATGGCAACAATTTGCAGTGCTATTGGTGGAATTTTCGGCGTAAACACCAAAATTCGACGACCTCCACCATGATTCCTTGTAACATTTTATTCATAAATTCTTCTTGAATTATTCAAAGTTTTATGGTATAATAAATAAAATACCTTTTATTAAGGACGGTGAATTGTAATGAAGCATATCAAAACAATAAACAAGGCTAACCTTAAAGAAACTGCAAAAAAGGGTGGCTGTGGTAAATGTCAGGCATCTTGTCAGTCAGCTTGTAAAACATCTTGCACAGTGGCTAACCAAAAATGTGAAAGATAATTATACAATTTAATTTTTTACATTTTATTAAGGGGCAATTCTGTCCCTTTTAAAATTTTATAGAAATATAAAATAATAAGATTTTGTATAGTTAATATAATAAAAATGGGGGAATTTTATGATACATAAGTATAAGCTTAACGGTTACAATATTGTTCTTGATGTAAATAGTGGTGGGGTTCATGTTGTTGACGAGCTAACTTATGATTTGTTGGATAATATAGAACCTCCTTTTGAAGAAAGCTGTCCTGAAAAGGTTATAAATAAATTAGAACGTTTTTATTCAAGAGAAGAAATTGAATCATGCTATGCCGAAATATTGGAGCTATATGCGGATAAGATTATGTTTAGTGAAGATGATTATGAGCAATATGCTGATAAGGCTATCGCTGCACCATTAAAATCTATGTGCCTCCATATAGCACATGACTGTAATCTTAGATGTGAGTATTGCTTTGCTTCAACAGGAGATTTTGGCGAAACAAGAGGACTTATGAGCTTTGAAACGGGTAAGAAAGCAATTGACTTTTTAATAGAGAAGTCTGAGGATAGAGAAGGGCTTGAAATTGATTTCTTTGGTGGAGAACCACTTATGAATTTTGATGTTGTAAAGCAGATTGTGGAGTATGCTCACCAAAAGGAAAGTGAATTTGGGAAGAAGTTTCGTTTTACAATTACTACAAATGGGATGTTGTTGGACGATGATAAAATAGAGTTTATTAATAAGGAAATGTCAAATGTTGTTCTGTCGATTGATGGACGTAAAGAAGTTAATGACAATATAAGAAAACGGATTGATGGGACAGGCTGTTATGATACAATCTTGCCTAAGTTTAAAAAGCTTGTGGAAGGTCGTGGAACAAAGGAATATTATGTTAGAGGTACGTTTACTAAGCATAATTTAGATTTTTCCAATGATGTGTATAGCCTTTTTGAACAGGGCTTTGACCAGATTTCTGTTGAACCTGTTGTTGCTGACCCAAAGGAAGATTATGCGATAACGGAAAAAGAATTGCCTGCTGTATTTAGAGAATATGAAAAGTTGGCTGATAGAATTCTCAAGAGCGATAAAAAGGGAGAGAAGTTTAACTTCTTCCACTTTATGATAGACCTTGATCAAGGCCCTTGTGCGATTAAGAGATTGAGGGGCTGTGGTTGTGGTAATGACTATGTTGCTGTTACTCCACAGGGTGATATTTATCCATGTCATCAATTTGTAGGAATGCCTAAGTATAAAATGGGCAATTTATATGAGGATACTTTTAATAATGATATAAAGAAAGAGTTTGCGAATACTCATATTTATTCTAAGCCTGAATGTAAGAATTGTTGGGCAAAGTTTTATTGCAGTGGTGGATGTAACGCTAATAATTATCAGTATGCAGGTGATATTCATAACGCTCATAAGCTTTATTGTGAAATACAGAAAAAGCGTCTTGAATGTGCAATAATGCTAAGGGCTGTGCGAACAACAGATAGTATGTAATAAACAAAAAGGCATTATCAGTTTTGAGTTACTGATAATGCCTTTTTTTATAATCATATTGATTAATTATTTTTACTGTTGTTTTTTAAGCAAATCTCTTATTTCTGTAAGCAAAACTTCCTCATTAGTTGGCTTTGGAGGAGCTGGCTTTTCAGCAGGTTTTTTCTTTGAAATTTTATTAAGTGTCTTAACGATAAAGAATACGCAAGCTGCAATAATTAAGAAGTTAACAATTGCTTGTAAAAAGCTACCGTATGCAATTACAGGGTGATCGCCAAATGGGATTTCTATTGTTAGTCTGTTGAAGTTTATACCACCGATGAATATTCCAACGATAGGCATAATAATGTTGTTTACAAGGGAGTTAACGATTGCTGTAAATGCAGTACCGATGATGATACCAACAGCTAAATCCATTACATTACCTTTAGAAATAAACTCCTTGAATTCGCCAAGAATTGATGATTTACTTTTAGTAGCATTTGGGTTTGTGGTTGTCTGTGGAACGTTTTTTTCTTCTGACATAATTATATTTCCTCCAATATTTTAATTTAGAAATGTAAAGACATAATTAATTAGACTGGAATAATACAAGGGTTAATTGTCAATCATCTTATAGAAAGAATTAATAAAATGATAATTAGTAACATTTATAAAATTCTAGTCCATATCTATATAATTATATCACATTTTTCGATTAATTTCACTAGTAATATCAAACAAAAAACAAAACAATTTTTCGGTATGCTTGTACAAGAATATAGATAAACCAATAAATGCTAACAAGAAAACTTGAAAAACACACTCAGCCTTTGGTTAATTACAACAAATTGCAACAGTTAAATTAGTGAATAATTAGCGTATATTTTTACTAGCTAGATATGGTATAATAATAGTATTATTAATAGTTATGTTTGGTTTTAAATATTAGCTTAAAAGCTTTAATGTATAGGAGAGTGAATTATGGGTTATGGAAATGGTAAGAAGATTGGGTTAACAGTATTGCTAAGTATCATCGTATTTGGAGTGATACTATTTGCAATTATCGGAATATGGTATAAGCTAAAAGGCTTTGATGAAATTCAACATGGCTTTCAATCTAACACTTTATCAAGTAGTGAAGTTGAAGAAGTTAACAAACTTGAGGAGAATTATAGCTTGACTCAAGTTTCAAACACCCAAGTCAATATGGGTGATTTGATTTTGGTTAACGGCTACTATGAATATAAAGGGGATAGCTCGGATATTACAATTATATATGACAAAAAAAATGAGTATTATTCAGTTAGCTCATATGAGGATAGTGCTAAACCTATTCTAATTGATAAGCTTAATCTAATGATTGAGGGCTTTTATGCAGCTACAAACAAGCAGGATATAAATATTATAAGTGGATTTCGTACAAGGGAGTTGCAGCAGCGATTATATGATGAGGGTGACGCTGAATATGTCGCACGTCCTGGATTTAGCGAGCATGAAACAGGTTATGCAGTGGATTTAGGGCTGTATGATGGTGAATATTCATCTCAATTTGATGGTACGGGCGAATATGAATGGATTTCACAAAATTGCTATAAGTATGGGCTTATTTTGAGGTATCCTCTAGGCATGGAGGGGTTAACGCAAATCAATTATGAGCCTTGGCATTATCGCTATATTGGCAGTCCACACGCATATTATATTTGGCAGAATGGTATTTGCTTGGAGGAATATATCGAGCTAATGAGAATGTATCCGTTTAATGGTGAACATTTGGTAATTTCTGATTATAATGGTGATGTTTATGAGATATATTATGCTTCAAAGGATACTGCTGCAGAGTTCACAGAAGTAGCTGTTCCTAATAATAAGCCATACACTATTTCAGGTGATAATATTGGTGGATTTATTGTGACGGTGAAGATGTCGGTTTGATTTTTGGCGTTTAACTAGCATATGTTTTCTTTGTTGTCATGGAATAAGTTTGGTATTATTTAATTAGTGAAGCAAGAACCAAAACAAAAGCAAAATTATAGATTGACATACATCTCTTGTTATGATAAAATAAATAGGTATGAAATGGTGAAATTTATCTAATAAAAAAACATTTCTGTAATAATAGATGTGAATGGAGTATTTATATGAAGAAAATTATTATGGCTTTTATTTTGTCAATTTTAATATGTTTTTCAATGGTCGGCTGTTCGGGGAAATCTGAATTTTCATCAAAGGAAAGAATAGACAACAAGGAAGTTCTTGATACTGCTAGCAGTAACTTAGTGATTGACGGCGTTCCAGTTGCTACACCGTTTTCCCTTAATGATTTGGGCGAGGGGTTCACTTATGATAAAAACAGGTACTTTTCTGAAAGTGATAATGGATATTATCTTGTGACATTCGTTGTTCATGACGGTGTGAAGGTTATGGAGGTTCAGATATACGGGCTTACTGAGGAGCATAAGACTAATGAGGAGCTGTTGAATTCAACTGAGATTGACTATATCAGTTCAGAGGCTGGCTACTTAGGAACGGTTGAATTTGACGGTGTGAAGGTTGGGGATAATATAAGCGAGCTTAGCGATTGGGGAGAGCCTAGCGAAAAAAAAGAAGGCTTTATCCGTTTTAAAGGCTATGACGAAAACAGGCTTAAAGGTACGCTTTCGTTTACTCATAGCAAGGTTGAGGAAGAAATAATCGACAAAATTTCACTTTTTATGTATGAGTAAAATTAATATTATAATGAAAAAAGGATACCGCTATG
>CAZSZG010000056.1:0-9166 GCA_964610805.1 uncultured Oscillospiraceae bacterium | reverse complement strand
AGAGGAATATATTGACACTCCTGTTCAGAAGTCAGAACAATTATGGAATAGGTTTCATGAGCCTAATTAACAAAGTAGGTTATGAGTATTACATATAAAATGTTATACTCATAACCTTGTAAAGCTTATTACAACTTTTCAATTATCTCATGTAAAATTTCGTTATACTTAGGGTTTATAATACCGTAATCTTTTTCCTTGTAATTCCAAATGGCACGACCTATATTATATTCTTTAAACACTTCTGAAATATCAGAAATCCAATTCAACGCAGAAGTATTTGAGGCTCTGTCGATTACGCCATATTCACCACAATAAAGAGCGACATTGCGTTCTTTTGCAACCTTTATTGCGTCAGCAAATGCAGTTCTAAAAAAATCCTTGCCTGATAATTGTGTTGAGTAAGGGATTAAAAAATCTACTTGTTGTGGAAAGAGATATTTCTTTGAATCTTCAATATATTTTTCATTTGAAGATGGGTATTCAACTCTATAATCCTCACACATAGGTTCAATCCAGTAAGCTCCTTGATGAGTGAAAATTAATGGTTCATAGAAGTGAAATGTATAAACAATGTTTTCATCAAAAGGATCTCTAAGGTTTCGGACAGATTCTACACTGTTATTCCTAGTGCCTCCCACAATTATTTTTGTATGAGGTGCTATTTTCCTTATTGCAATAATAGCCTTTTCAGCAATGTTGTTCCATATTTCAGCGACGCTATCATCAACTACTTCATTGAGAAGTTCAAATGCAATTGTATCGCTGTATTTGCCATACTTGAGGGCGATTTCTTCCCATAATGCTATAAAGCGTTCCTGTAATATTGGTTTATCGAAGAAAATATTGCTACCCTCATCAAAAGAGTAACCAGCAGTTTTATGGAGGTCAATAATCAAGTTTAATCCATATTCTTTACACCAGTCAATACATTTTTCTATATAAATAAATCCAACTTCGTTGGTAGTTTCGTCAGGATTTCTTACGAGTTCAAAGTCAATAGGTAGCCTTATATGGTCAATTCCCCATTCTGAAATGCGTTTTATATCGCTTTTTGAAATAAAGCTTGCATAATGATTTTCATTGTGATTGCATTGCGAGAGCCAACCACCTAGATTTACTCCCTTTTTATAGCCTATAAATTCTTTCATATTATAATCTCCTTACACAATAAATTATTAGTTATCGCATCTCACTTAAAGGATAATTGATGCGTTATTAATGATATGATTAGTAATTTAGTTCATTATACTATAATAAAATATTAAAGTCATTAGTTTATTGTTAATTAATTAAAAATAAGATAAGAAACTATCATATATAAGATGAATCTGTTTTATTTTATTAAAAATAATTAGCCCTTAGTTTTTACAAATTTTATACCCTAAAACCAGTACTTGAAATTCACCATAAAAATGTGTATAATAGTAGGTGTGATGATATAAAATCTAGAAATCAGTTGTAATTTTTTTACAATGTTTTGTGCGTAAGTATATGAAAGGAAGGATTATAATTATGAAAGTTACTTTTAATGAGGACAAAGAGGTTGTTGACAGGATTAAAGAGGGGTTAAAGCAAAAGGACGGATATTGCCCTTGCAGAGTTCAGCGTACAGAGGAAAACAAATGTATGTGTAAGGAATTTAAGGATCAAATTAAAGACCCTGACTTTGAAGGCTATTGTCATTGTATGTTATATTTCAAAAAGAATGACTAACATTAAGCAAAGTATCAGTGCAATGTGCAGAGTTTTACATATCCCAAGAAGCCTGGTGTATTACAGAAGAAAGCACCTCAGACCGTAGAAAAACCCCGATTTCAACTGCGAAATTGGGGTTTTTCTACGGTCTGAAATAACACATAGTGTTATTTGATGAACGATGTAATTAGGCTTTATATTTGTTATCTAAGGAGGAAAACGCATTACTGCCTAATTTAAATATCATTTTGGATTATTATGAAAGTGATGTACCATCTTTAGCTGTCATTTTTCCAGTAGCAATGGAAATAACATCGATAATCCACCAAATGCCAAAACCTCCACAGGTAATAAGCTTTAAAATGCCAAGACCAGTATAACCAAGATAAAAACGGTCTATTCCTAATTCACCTAAGAAAATAGAAATAATTAAAGCTGTTGTTTTATTTTTCATTTAAAATGCCTCCAATTATTAATTTATTCGCCTGTGTATTCTAAGTTTAAGCAAACATATAGATATGCAATAATGTCAGTAGCATCTTCTTCTGAAACCTGTTCCATTTCTAACACTTCACCACTAGCACTTGTTAGTTCAAGCATAGAGCCATCAGCAGCCATATCCCAGCTGAAGCTAGATACTAATGTGTTAGACTCATCATATAGATAGATTGAATCATAGTCCATGCTCCACAAATATGAACCCTCATCCATTGAGCCATCTGCATTTACCTCTATTAGCTCAAATTCTGAACCGTTCATGCTTACTGCTGATGCACTATCCTCATCAAATCCAACCCAATAAGTACCCTGCAAATATTCTTGCACTTGTGATGCAGTTGCCATTTGTTCAAGAGCTGCTGCTGCATCTTCCATGCTATATGCATCTGTTTGAGCCATAATAACTGAGTCATTCAAAATCATAATGTCATTTTCTGTGTCGTAGCTCCAAGGCATAGAAGCAACCTCTGTAGTTAGTTCTGCATCTTCAAAAATATAAATAGTTGGATCGCCAGCTGTTACGCCCCAGTATCCAGAAACTGATGAACCGTCATTAGCCTCTAAAGCAATTTCTTCTTCACCGAATCCAAGTGCAAAGCAGTTATACTCAGTATCCATACCCAACCAAAGAGTACCTGCAAGAGCCTCAGCGTATTCAGCAGTATCAGCGTCTACACTTTCGCCATCATCTTCATCTTCGGCATCCTCATCATCTTCATCACTATCAACTGATTGCTTATCAGTTGTGGAAGATTTTGTAGTACTAGTGCTTGAGGATTTCTCATCTGAATTACAACCAGTCGCAACTGCAATTAACATAGTTAATGCCGCCATTAAAGCAAGAATTTTCTTCATTCTAATATGCTCCTTCTTTCTATTGATAAAATTAAAAAACTTCAAAGATATTATTTGTATAATAAGGCAATCTTCTTGAAGTGTTTTTTATTATATCAGATAAATTCTGTATATGCAATTTCATTTTCACGAAACGCAACTTTCATGCGTGAAAAGCAAAAGAAATACATATAATTTTTATTTTTATATAGATTTACAGTGTAATATATGTTATAATATATACAATTTTACTATGACAATAAAAGTAATAAAATCGTAAGTATTTGAAAAAGCACATAATGTTCAAAGGTATGGTAACATGATAAATTCAATTGGAGGTAATTTTATGAAAATTGCTATTGTTGAAGATAATCAATCGGACAGAGCAATTATAAAATCATATGTAAGCTTATACATGCAGGAGCATGGCCTTTCTGTTGAAATAATGGAATATGAAAATGCAGAGGAATTTCTTGAGGCACATAAGAAAGAAAAATTTAGAGCTGTTTTTCTGGATATATATATGAATGGAAAAACTGGCATAGAAGCTGCACAGGAAATCTTTTCACTTGGGGGGCAGTGTGGGATTATTTTCATATCAAGCAGCACTGAATTTTTTAGACAAAGCTATGCTGTTAACGCAATATATTACTTAGTTAAGCCGATAGTAGAGGAAGAATTTCAGCTTGCTATGAAATTTCTGAAACTAGTTCCACAGTATGATGTCGATTTTATACAAATTAGTTATAATGGGGTTGAACGAAGTATTTTTACGCAAAATATTCTTTATATTGATGTACAAGATCACACTACAACAGTACATACCATAGAACAGCCCATAAAACTTAACGCATCATTTTGCACATTGACAAATTCTCTTGATAAGGACAGACGTTTTCTTAAATGTCTAAGAGGGGTTATTGTCAATATGCAACATATTATCGGGGTAGATGGGAATATGTTTATTATGGATAACGGAGAGAAAATTCCTATTAACATACGCTCCTTAAAACAAATAACACAAAAGTGGAGAACATATCTTTATCAGCAGATGGAGGAAAAGTAAATGAGTTTAGTATGCAAGATTTTTTTATCGCTAATGATTTGCATAGGGTTATTAAGTGTCGGAACATTTACATATGCCTCAGAACAAGATGTGGTAAAAGAAGAGATTACTCATATAGCTTCATTTGATCTTTTTTACAGTGGTCAGATGATAGCTGTCGGTGATGAAGAAACATGGGAGGAGATTCAGCAGTTAATTCAAGATAATTTATCATATATATGTGGGTATAATGAAAAAGGTGGCGAAGCTCTTTTGGAAGTTTCACAACTTGATGTGAGTACTGTTAATATAGAAGTTGTTGGAACATATGTAATTAAAGTTGTTTTAGATATATCGGAGGAGTATTCTGATGGTTATTTTCTCTCTCCTGAAATTACAGAAATCGAAGTGCCTGTGAAGGTAAGCAATCCTGAGGAATTTGAGCTTTGGAAAGCACGTACAATTGAAAGCAAACATATCATATATTACCTGCCAGATATAATCCCATCAGAAACACAGATTTACTTTTATGAAAGTGAAACTAAGATTTATTTAGAAGATTCTAAAAATTTAACATGGAAACTCTGCGATGATACTATTGCAATGATGAAGGGTTTTTCATTTGCTATTAATCGTGATGCACTTATAAAACAGCATTACGCATATTTCTATCTTCAAAATGGTGATATGCGTTCTCAGATTATAGAGGTTTATGAGAATGGCGTGTTTTATTCTGTTGAAACAATTGGAGGGGATCGTGATGGTGGAGATACAAATTTAGGTTCAGATAAACCGTTTACCCAACCAATACCAGATTTGATTTTAGAAGAAACTGAACCTAAAGAAACTTTTGTTGAATCTGAATTTACTCAACCTCCTGTTGAAAATGAGCAATCAATTTATACATCTACATCAGAAACTGAGATGTTGAATACTGAGGAAACAAGAAATATTATAAAAGTAGATCCAATTAATCAGAGCTATTCGGTAGGGGCTGTTGCAGAAACTACATTAGATTTAGAGGAAAAAACAAGTGAAACTGAAACGCAATCCTCAAATAATGGAATGGAGTATTCTGATAACGATAAGGACATTTTTTCAGGCTATCGTACACGACTTTTAATGGAGAGTGGTGGATGCTCGGCTAAATTCTCAAAGCATGGAATTACTGTTGAAATACCTCAGGATGTACTTGCGTTTCAAGATGATGATATAATCACAGTGGAAATAATTCCAGACAATAATTCTGCTACATACCATATTAATATTTCTATAAATGAAAAAAATGTTGTGCTTGAAAATGCAGTAACTATATGGTTTCCAGAATCTTTTTTTAAAGGTGTAGATGCAACCGAGATTACTGTCAATAATTCCAATCAACCATTGGCTTATGCTTCTGAAAGCAAGGCATTTTATTTGGTCACAACTGAGCTTGGCGAATTCGTGCTGATTTCTGATAGCAAAGACGCAATCGCTTATACATCGGATACTCCACAAAATCATAAAAGCAATTTTAATATTATAATAATAGTGGGTGTGGTATTACTTATTACTATTATAGCTGTTGGCATGATTTTTTATTGGAGGAAACGCATTAAATGAAACGAATACAGTTTCGCATATTTGTTGGTATGATTTTAGTTGCAGTATTGACATCAGCTTTTTTTGTGTTTTTATATAATTATAATAATAAATATACACATAAGGCGACACAGGCGATGAATGGACTTTTAGTTTTATCTGAAAAAGACATTGAAACCACTCCATATCGATTTCTTTGGAATGATTGGGCGTATTATCCCAATGTATTGCTAACACCGAATGATTTCTCCGAAGGTGACCCAAAGCGATATATGACTTATATTGATATAAGCACTGAAAATCGCATGGATATATACAATGAGAATAATAGTAAATCCAGATATGGTTGTGGAACATATATGCTAAGGTGCAAGCTTCCAAAATCGAAATCTTTTTATGCACTGGATATGCCAGAAATTTTTTCCTCATACGATATGTACATAAATGATGAAAAAATTCTTTCTGTGGGAAACAATAATCCTAATAATTATCAAGATGCCACAGTAAATCGTATGGTGTCGTTCTCGCCAGATGAAAACGGTATGGCAACGATTTTGATTGCAGTGAATAACGAATCACATTTTTATAGTGGAATGATATTTCCACCGATTTTGGGAACGGTTGAGTCAGTAGATTTTATTTGTGGCATAAGGACTAGTCTTAGATTATGTTGGATTTTTTTATTCCTAGTATCTGCATTTATTTCACTTTATCTATGGAAAAAGACACATTATCGAAATGCACTTTATTTCTTTATACTTTGCATTACAATGATTGGCTGGACTAGCTATCCAATTATTCATGTAATTGCAACTTTGCCTGTATTTCCAACATATTTATTTGAAATGCTTTTTTGTTATTTAACACTGTTTATGCTTGTGCTTCTTCATAATCAAATATGTGAAGCTAATAGAATATCAGCATTAGTCAGCAATATTACATCAGCTAGCTTTTGTGTGCTGATAGCTTTATATATTCTGTTTTCAAAATACCTTAACGACTATACTATAGACATATTTTCAACAGTAATCTTTGGATATAAGCTCATTCTTGCTATTTACCTTTTAATAACCTCATATATTTCTGTACGCAGACATAAGAAAGCACTTCCTTTGTTAAATATGTCAGTGTTTTTTGCCTGTGCATGCATATGGGATAGGGCTTTGCCAAAATATGAGCCGATATTCGGAGGATGGTTTTTGGAATGGGTTTGCATGATATTAGTGATTGTAGTTGGCGCTATGCTTTGGCGTTTTCTAATTGAAAAATATTTGCAGAATATATTACTTAATCAAAAATACAACAATATGGAAAATCAATTGACGATGCAAATAAGCTATACAAATCAGCTTAATGTGAGTATTGAGGAACGACGTAGACTTACACATGATTTTCGCCAGCATTTGCGAGTAATGCGAACTATGGCAGAAGATAAGTTAAATGCTGAAATTTTGCAGTACCTTGACACAGTAACAGATTGTATTAATGCTACATCTCAGAACGGTATAAAGCAATTTTGCAACAGACCTGCTGTTGATGCAATTCTTAATTATTATGAAAATATGGCAACTGAACGTGGCATATGCATCAACATTCAATTTGCATTGCCAAAGAATATGACTATGACTGATGTGGAGCTATGCACAATACTTGGAAATCTTATGGAAAATGCGATTGAAGCGTGTGGACATCTTGTAAATAATATAGAAAAACGAATTATAATAAAAACTGCAACAACATCAATGTTATGGTATATGACTATTGAAAATACTTTTGACGGAAAACTATTGCACGAGAGTGGACGGAGTTTACAAACAAGAAAATCTGATATATTGCATCATGGAATAGGGCTATCCTCTGTTGAGTATATTTTAAAGCGATA
Source organism: uncultured Oscillospiraceae bacterium (assembly GCA_964610805.1). GTDB lineage: Bacteria > Bacillota > Clostridia > Oscillospirales > Ruminococcaceae > JAAYPV01. Next base: position 1,628 of record CAZSZG010000056.1, on the reverse strand, counting down.
CAACGGAACACTGGATATTATTTCACAGGATAAAACATTTCATGTAGGCGTTACAGTGCCTGTTGTCTTGGAAAGTTTAAAAACAGATAAAATTCATTAATAAGTGTTTTTATTATAAAAGTTATTATTTACTTTAGTAATAGTTTTATGAATTATGAAGGAGAGTTTATTATGACTGTTTTAGGTAAATTCAATAAAAAAGCATTTAAAAAGCCAGCTATTATAATTACTTTGATTATAATAATTATTTATCTGATTTTTAAGCCACCTTTTATTTTTTTTGGTAGATATACCGATATATCTTTAATTAATTTCATAAGTAATTTTCATTTTACTTATTCAAAACGTTTAGAAGTTAATTTAATGGATGGAGAAGATAAGAAACTCAGGTATTTTAAAAACCTAAAATATTTAAATGTTCAAAATGCAAATGATCTATCTTTTCTCTATAACATGAAAGGTTTGGAAGAACTTCATTTGCGTAAGAATCCATATGGCAAAGGAAATCCTAGCGATTTTGCGCCTTTGTTTAAATTAAAAAACTTAAAGTACTTTCGAGGGGTTGGGTTAGAACATCTCACCGACTTATCTAATTTTTTAAACATGAAAGATTTAAGGGAATTTGACTTATGGTCAATGGATATAGATAATAGTAATATGAATATCATTAGTAAAATGACACAGCTCGAAAGTTTAGGTTTAGTAAATAATAAAATTGAGGACTATGCCCTATTGAAAAATTTAATAAATTTAAAAGAATTACAATTAAGGGGTTCAAACATATCTGATTTAAGCATAATTTCCAATATGGAATGTCTTGAAATTTTGGCTATAGATAAGACAGAGGTTACAGATTTCTCTTTAGTGTTTTCTTTGTCTAAATTAAAAGATTTATATGTGGATGAAAATGCATTGACAGAAGATGAAATTAATCTTCTTGAAAATAAAGGAGTTAATGTATATGAACGCTAGTGTTTAGAAAAATAGAGAAATTAAATAGTAAACAATAGTTTTTAAATTTTAATATTTTTATGAGTAGTTTAGTATTTATTGTTCTTTAATATTCGTAAAAATGAATTTTGAAGATAATTTTTTTCTATTGTCCGATAAAACAAATCCCGAAAAGATTTTATTATGTCAGGATAAAAAAGTTTTCACAAATGAATTCGTAAAAAAATCATAAAACGCCAGATAATGAAATAGAAAAAGTTAAACAGTACAGGAGGGATTTTAAGAAAGAATATGATTCACTAGAAATGGAATATCAATTTATAACATTACCGAGCTTAAAGCTAAAGATGGAAGATTGTATATTTCAGCAATTTTTGACTGCTTTGATGTCAATACTTTAGGACTTGCAATGGCTGATAATATGAAAGCAGAACTTTGTGTGCAAACAGTGGAAAACGCCGTCAGAGCGTATCCTAGCCTAAAAAGAGCGGTACTTCATTCTGACAGAGGAAGTCAATACACAAGTGGGAAATATCGCAAAATAATTGGAGAATATGGACTTGTACAGAGCATGAACAGTGCTGGTGGGCGTTGTCACGACAATGCTCGCTGTGAAAGTATGTGGGCAAGAATGAAGGAAGAATTGTTTTATAGCAGAAACAGAAAGTCAGAAAATT
>CAZSZG010000055.1:0-9209 GCA_964610805.1 uncultured Oscillospiraceae bacterium | reverse complement strand
ATTGTTCTGATTAGGTTGAGCATTGTTTTGTTTGTTATTCTGCCTGTTATTTTGAACGAAGTTATCATTTGCTTGCTGATTGTTATTATTTTTCTGATTTTTGCTATTTGCTTGCTGATTATTCGGCTTAGATTTCTGTTGTTGATATATTTTCAGCATTTCGTCCTTATATTTTTTAGCTGTATCCTCAAAGTTGTTATTCATATCTATCAATCTCCTATCTAGCTAATGCATTATGTTTCATAGTATGCAGTTAGCCATTTATGTATGATATTTTACAAAAAAATAAGCAAGTACAGTTTTTACTGCACTTGCTTATTTTCGATAATTATTGATAGATAGTTACAAGAATCCTACTAATTATGGCTATTAGCAGAAGAATTTTTTTCCTCAGTCTGATTGATAAAAAGAAAAGCTTTTATATTATTTGATGATTCATATTGTATCTTTATAACAGAGGCTGAAAACGGGAAGTATTCATTACTATCCTTTGAAAGCTTTGAACGATATTCGCTGTGAATTTCGTCATCACCTCTATAAAAACATGAAATTATAGACTGTAAGGAGAAATTAGTTAAAATAATATCCTTATCTTCAGCATGAATATAATCATCAGCATATTTTTGCAGAGTTGCAGAATAATCACCATTTATAAATGGTATAACACCCTTGAATTTTCCAAATGAAATCATTCTTAACAAGCCTAAATCAAGGTCAATTCCAAAAACCAACGCATTTACATACTTCAGCATGGACATAAAAATCTTAACATCAAGCTGTTGAGTTAAATCAAGTGGGGGCAATAAGAGATTTTGCTCTTCGGCAAACTCAGGGGGATAGAGTGGGATATAGCTTTCAACATAACCTGAGAAGTTCTCAATAGGCATAGGTTTTGAAAAAATAAAGCCTTGAACAATATCACAGCCAATTTTCCTAAGGAAGTTTACCTGTTCAACATCTTCTATTCCTTCGGCAATAATCTTCATTCCAAGACCTCTTGCCATAGCCACAACGCTAGCAATAACTGAATTGTTACGCTGTTCATCTTCAGGAGGATTAAAGAAAAGCTTATCCATTTTCAATACATCAACAGGTAGCTCTTTCAGCACATTAAGTGATGAACTACCCGCACCAAAGTCATCTAGTGAGCATTTAAAGCCAGCTTTCTTTAAATCATACATAATTTCTTTAAAGGAAACATAATCGTCAAAAACGATACTTTCAGTAAATTCCAATTCAATCATGCCATCTGGAATATTGTAGGAATTTTTCATTTCAATATAAAAATCAGTAAAGTCATGCTGAAACAGGTCAACTCTTGAAACGTTGACTGAAATTGAGGTATTAGAAATCTCATTTTCTTCAATAGTAGCCCTTATAAACTTACATACCTGTTCAAAAACATATCTATCTAGCTTTACAATAAAGCCATTCTTTTCAAATATAGGAATAAAATCTCCAGGAGGAATGATTCTTCCATCTGGTTTAACCCAACGTACAAGTGCCTCAGCACTTAATATAACATTATCCTCTTGAATATAATGCTGTGGCTGAAGATACACATGAAATTCATGATTTTCCAGAGCCTTTTTCATATTCTTAATTATTTCATTATCCCTAAGAATATTAAGACGCATTTGCTCCTGATAAAAAAGGAAGTCTAATTTAGAGTTATTTGTAATGCTAACTTGAGCCATATTAGCACGTTCAATCATTTCTTTAACGGAAAGTCCCTCTTCATTATATTCAACAAAATATATTCCCGCAACAAGGTTTATAGGGTAATTTTCCTTTATCGCTTTTTCAAAGTTTACTATTTTATTTCTGAGAACAGTGAGCCTTGATGGGATATTGTCTTTAGTTTGATATTCCATTAATATCAAAAAGTTATCGCCATTAAGCCTTGCAAAAATCTCACTTGTATTAATAAGAGAATCAATTGAGTCAGCAAGATATTTTAAGACGAAGTTCCCCTCCTCATACCCAAATCTTTCGTTTATATACTTAAAGTTTTTAAGGTTAGTTTCGACTATAGCGTAGTTCAGGTTTTCATTTTTTTCTATAAGTCTTTCAGCATCAACTATAAACTTATAATAATTCCTTGCACCAGTTAAGCTATCATAATTTTTGTTATTAGAGAGTTCGCTGTCAAACCTTTTTCTAAGCTTTGAAATTACAAAAACAGAAAAGAATGGAACAAATAGCAGTATAGCAATAATTAATAATATCAATATATTGTTCATCTGTTCAGGCTTGAGAGCATCATTAAGGATATGCCTAATACTTACAATAAGATTTTGCGACAGCAAAGATGAGCCTTGATTACTTACATTCAATGCCATTTGAGTATTATTATTTGATGCAACAGTGTTAAACAGTTGTTCCTGTCGGATTGCTATTGTATTGAAAGCTTCTGCTACTTTTTCTGTACCGCAGATAAGTACCGAACATGATGACACAAGTAACGTTGTAAATACTGTAAATATGATTGCACACTTACGAAACATTCCCCACACCCCAATTCCATATGCTTGCTGTTTATATTTATATAATTTTTTCCTATTTTTCTTGATTATAAAATCATTATAGTATAGATTACAGAATTATTAAAGTGACTTTCATGTATTATTTGTGAATTTTTTATCACGCATATATCTACAAATAGTTAATTACATGTAATTTGCATATTTTTTACAATCATGATAACCAATCCTTTGTGAGAAACTCTAAATCAGCAATAATTATTTTATGGACAAAGTTTCTTATTATACATTTAAGCTAGTTACCCGATGAATTTATATTGAGAGTTAGCCACCAATTTGTAACCAATTATTAATCAGAGTTCAGAGAGAATCATTTCCTTTAACAAGGTTTGTGCAAAGACACATTATAAACAGAAAAGGCGTACTGCAAATGCAATACGCCTTTTCATTTCGTCGATTTTATAGAAACTTTTTAGAATTGTTATTTCTCAGTGCCATAAAGCGTTGAAAGCTTTACAAGATGTGCGTATCTATCAACAGAATCCTTTTCTGCTGTATTGAACAAACGTTCAGCTCTCTTAGCGTTTTGGCGAGAAAGTGAATTATAACGAACCTCACTCATTAAGAAATCCTTATATTCACTAGAATTAGGAGCCTTTGAATCAAGTTGGAATGGATTCTTGCCCTCTAAAGCTAGAGATGGATTAAAGCGGAACAAGTTCCAGTAACCAGCCTGAACAGCCTTTTTCTCCTGTGTTTGAGCAGTAGCCATACCTGTCTTAATACCATGATTGATACATGGTGAGTAAGCAATAATAATTGATGGACCGTCATAAGCCTCAGCCTCAGCAATTGCCTTAATACATTGGTTATAATCAGCACCCATAGCGATATGAGCAACGTAAACATAGCCATAAGTCATTGCAATTCCAGCAAGGTCTTTCTTCTTAACTTCCTTACCAGCAGCAGCAAACTGTGCAATAGCACCCGTAGGAGTTGATTTTGAAGATTGTCCACCAGTGTTTGAATAAACCTCAGTATCGAATACCATAATGTTTACATTTTCACCAGAAGCGATAACATGGTCAAGACCACCAAAACCAATATCATAAGCCCAACCGTCACCACCGAATATCCACTGTGATTTCTTTCTTAGATAATCCTTATATTTAAGAATATCCTTAGCCTCAGCACAATCACAGCTTGTTAGAACAGCAATTAGCTTATCAGTAGCAACTGAGTTCGCCACGCCGTCATTTAATGTTTTCAAGAATTCAGCACAAGCAGCCTTAATATCAGCCTTCTTAGAAGTCTTATTAAGTGCCTCAACCATAGCAGTAACTCTTTCTCTCAATGTCTTATGAGCCAAGAACATACCATAACCGAACTCAGCATTATCCTCGAACAGTGAGTTAGCCCAAGCAGGACCCTTGCCAGCCTTGTTTGTTGTGTAAGGAGTTGTAGGAGCAGAGCCACCCCAAATTGATGAACAGCCTGTTGCATTAGCGATAAACATTCTATCACCGAAAAGCTGTGTTACAAGCTTAGCATAAGGAGTTTCACCACAACCAGCACAAGCACCTGAGAATTCAAGCATTGGCTGTTTGAACTGTGAACCCTTAACAGTAGTTGCCTTGAACTTTTCAAGAACTTCTGGCTTTTCAGGAAGAGTAGTAGCATAGTTAGCTAATTCTTGTTGCTCATATTGAGTAGCAAGAGGTTTCATAACCAATGCCTTTTCGCCCTTCTTACCAGGACATACGTTAGCACATGAGCCACAACCTGTACAGTCAAGAACTGAAACAGTCATAACAAAATTATAACCCTTCAAGCCTGTTAGAGGTTTAGCTGTTGCCTTAGCATTTGCAGGAGCATTAGCCAATTCTTCGTCAGTCATAACAGCAGGACGAATTACAGCATGTGGACATACATATGAACAGAAGTTACATTGTATACAGTTGTCGGAAACCCAACAAGGAGTATCAACAGCGATACCACGTTTCTCATAAGCAGCAGAGCCTTGTGGGAAAGTACCGTCAGCAGCATCAGCAAAAGTTGAAACTGGAAGTGAATCACCCTTTTGAGCATTACATGGAATTTGGATATTGTTAACATAATCAACAAGAACCTTATTGTCGCCAGTAGCAGCAGGCATACCAATTGCAGTATCCTTAGCCTTTGCCCATGAAGCAGGTATCTTAATTTCAACAACCTTATCACAACCAGCATCAATAGCGTCATGGTTCATCTTAACAATTTTATCGCCCTTCTTTGAATAAGAAGCAGTAGCAGCGTCCTTCATATACTTAATTGCGTCTTCAATTGGAATAATATTAGCAAGCTTAAAGAAAGCAGATTGAAGAATTGTGTTAATTCTGTTGCCCAAGCCGATTTCCTTACCTAGCTTAACACCATCAATTGTATAGAACTTAATGTTATTTTCAGCAAGATATCTCTTAACCTGTCCAGGAAGATTAGCCTCAAGGCCTTTCATATCCCAAATTGTATTCAATAGGAAAGTACCACCTGGCTTAATTTCGTGAACCATATCATATTTATTAATGTATGATTGGTTATGACACGCAACAAAATCAGCCTGATTTATCAAATAAGTTGATTTAATAGGCGATTTACCAAATCTCAAGTGAGAAACAGTGATACCACCAGATTTCTTTGAGTCATAAGCAAAATATGCTTGAACCAAAAGGTCAGTATGGTCACCGATAATTTTAATTGAGTTTTTGTTAGCACCAACAGTACCGTCAGCACCAAGTCCCCAGAACTTACAAGCAGTTGTGCCATCTGGAGCAGAGTGGATTTCTTCAGTTACAGGCAATGATAGGTTTGTAACGTCATCATTGATAGAAATTGTAAATCTTGGCTTGCAATCAGGCTTAAACGCTGCATTTGCGAAAACTGAATTGATATGTGTAGGCGTTGTATCCTTAGAACCAAGACCATAACGGCCACTAAATACAGCAATATCATTAAACTTACTTCCCTTTAATGCTGCAACAACGTCAAGATACAAAGGCTCACCAAGAGAACCTGGTTCTTTAGTTCTATCAAGAACAGAAATCTGTTTAACGCTATCAGGAATTGCCTCAACAAGCTTGTCTGCACAGAATGGTCTGAATAGTCTTACCTTAACAAGACCATATTTACCGCCCTTAGCATTCAAGAAGTCGATTGTTTCCTCAATAGTATCATTTATAGAGCCCATAGCGATGATGATATGTTCAGCATCAGGAGCACCATAGTAGTTAAATAGCTTATAATCAGTACCGATTAGCTCATTAACCTTGTCCATATAATCTTCAACAATAGCAGGAAGATTATCATAGTAAGGGTTGCAAGCCTCTCTAGCCTGGAAGAATATATCAGGGTTTTGAGCAGTACCACGAAGTACAGGATGCTCAGGGTTTATAGCTTCATCACGGAACTTTTGAATAGCGTCCATATCAACAAGGTCAGCAAGAGTTGACTTGTCCCATGTTTCGATTTTCTGAATTTCATGAGAAGTACGGAAACCGTCAAAGAAGTGTAGGAAAGGAACTCTACCCTTAATTGTAGCTAAATGTGAAACTGCACCCAAGTCCATAACTTCTTGTGGATTTGTTGAGCAAAGCATAGCATAGCCAGTTTGACGGCAAGCATAAATGTCAGAATGGTCACCGAATATGTTCAAAGCGTGTGAAGAAACACAACGAGCTGAAACGTGAATTACAGATGGAAGTAATTCTCCAGCAATTTTGTACATATTAGGAACCATAAGCAACAGACCTTGTGATGCTGTATAAGTAGTAGTTAATGCACCTGCAGCAAGAGAACCGTGAACAGTACCAGCAGCTCCAGCTTCGGATTGCAATTCAACAACTTTAACAGGTTGATCAAAAAGGTTAGTTTGTCCTTTTGCAGACCATTGGTCTGTAACTTCAGCCATAACTGAAGAAGGAGTGATCGGATAAATAGCAGCTAGTTCAGTAAATGGATATGAAACCCAAGCGGCAGCATTGTTACCGTCCATGGTTTTCATTTTTCTTGTGATTTTTCCCATAGGTTAAAGCCTCCTAGAAATATTTATTTGGTTACATGGTTACACATAACTTTGTTTACATTTTAACATATAACTTTGAAATTGTAAATAGCTATTTGCAATTTTACATTTTTATAAGCTAATTTAATGTAGTAAATGAAAAATGCAATTTTAATAGAGTATAATATTGTATAAAATAATTAACAAAAAGTATGTAAATTAGCAATGATTTAGCAACAGGTTAATAGATACATTTATGCGATTAATTAGCAATATATTACAATTAGTTGTTTATATGTTACATATATTTACATAATTTTAACTAATATTCTACAAAATGACCAAGTTTATTTCTATTTTTTTATCATATTACACAAAAATCTACTCCAACCTCATAAAACCGATAGTTTGATATTGACGTTTTTGGTACAATGAGATATAATATATTAAGTGATTAAGGATATTTTAATTTAATATTTTAGTATGTCTTAACACTCGTTTTGTTGTCTCCTTTCTTTTGTTCTACACATATTTATTTATCTTTATTTTTTTTATTTTTATGCAGAGCCCGTTGCTCTGCATTTTTTTTATGCTTTTTTAAATTAAAGGTGACAAATTCAATTTTTTAGTGTATAATATATAACAAATAATTTGGATATATCAAGGAGGAAATTTTTTATGTCAAAAACACCGTTTTACATCACAACGCCCATTTATTACCCATCGGGAAACCCACATATAGGTCACTGTTACACAACATTGGCTTGTGACTGCCTTGCTCGTTACAAGAGAATGCAGGGCTTTGACGTTATGTTTTTGACTGGAACTGATGAGCATGGACAGAAAATTGAAAAGAATGCGAACTTGGCTGGCATTGAGCCAAAAGAATATGTTGATAAAATTGTTGAAAACTTCAAGAAACTTTGGGAGCGTATCGGCATAACTTATGATAGATTTATCAGAACTACTGATGATTATCATATTGAATCTGTTCAGAAAATTTTTAAGGATTTATTCGATAAGGGTTATATATATAAAGGCGAATATGTAGGGAAATACTGCACTCCATGCGAGGCGTTTTGGACTGATAGCCAGCTTGTTGACGATAAATGTCCTGACTGTGCAAGAGAGGTTGCTGACGCTAAGGAGGAGGCATATTTCTTTAAGCTTTCGCATTTTTCCGATAGGCTGGAGAAGTTGCTTACTGAAAATAAGGGCTTTCTAGAGCCAGAAACACGAGTTAATGAGATGGTAAACAACTTTATAAAGCCTGGACTTGAGGATTTATGTGTTTCAAGAACAAGCTTTAAATGGGGTATTCCTGTTACATTTGATGAAAAGCACGTTGTTTATGTTTGGATTGACGCACTTTCAAACTATATCACTGCACTAGGGTATCAGAATGAAAAGTATGATGATTTTGATAAATATTGGCCTGCTGATGTGCATATGATGGCTAAGGAAATTGTGCGTTTCCACTCTATTATATGGCCTGCAATGATGATGGCACTTGATTTGCCACTGCCTAAAAAGGTATATGGACATGGTTGGATTACATTTAATGGGGCAAAAATGGGCAAGTCAACAGGAAATGTCATCGACCCGTTTATTCTTGCTGATAGATATGGTGTTGACGCTTTGCGTTATCATTTACTTCGTGAGATGCCATTTGGTTCGGACTGTGCATTTTCCAATGAAATCATGATTAATAGGATAAATAGCGACCTTGCGAACGATTTAGGGAATCTAGTTTCAAGGACAGTTGCAATGGTTATAAAATATTTTGATGGTACTCTTATAGCTGAACGTGAAAGTGATGAAGTTGATGAGGGCTTAATTTCAATGGCTACAAGTTTGAAGTCAAAAGTTGAGGAAAATTACGATAATTTCCATTTTAGCGTTGCTATAACAGAGATTTTCAAGGTTATTTCAAGAGCTAATAAGTATATTGACGAAACTGCTCCATGGATTCTTGCAAAGGATGAGAATAAAAAGGCAAGGCTTGCGACTGTGCTTTATAATCTACTTGACACAATACGCATAGCAACGACACTTATTAACCCTGTTATGCCGAATACAACGCTTGAAATTTGGCGACAGATTGGAGCTAACTCTGAAGTTATAAGCTGGGATAATGCTGGAAAATTTGGAGTTTTGGCAAATAATGTTACGGTAGTAAAGGGAGATGTAATTTTCCCTAGAATAGATTTAGACAAGGAAATTGACGAGCTTAACGCTGTTCTTGCAAGCCAAAAACCTACGGGTACAGAAGTTGTTAAAGAGGAAATAGTGCTTGAACCAGAAATAACCATTGATGATTTTATGAGGGTTGAACTTAGAGTTGCAAAGGTTATTTCGTGTGAAAAGGTTAAGAAGTCGGATAAACTTTTGTGCTTGCAGTTGGATGATGGAATGGGTGGCAGACAGGTTGTGTCGGGGATTGCTAAGAGTTATGAGCCGAGTGACCTTGTTGGGAAAAAGGTAATGCTTGTGGCGAATTTGAAGCCTGTGAAGTTAAGAGGGGTAGAGAGTTTTGGCATGATTTGTGCGACGGACATGGCTGATGGAGGGGTTAAGGTGATGTTTGTTGATGATGAGGTAGAGATAGGGGCAAGGGTAAGGTAGACGCTCTATCACTGCGTTGGGCTTTTGTTTTGCTTTCGTTTTTATTTAACTTTTACCACAGAATT
>CAZSZG010000054.1:0-9633 GCA_964610805.1 uncultured Oscillospiraceae bacterium | reverse complement strand
AAAGCTGAATAATGTGTTTTTAAGACTTTCAGAATGGTAAGGGATTGTGTCAAAATTAATTAGGGAGTTATGATTATTATGGTAACAAGGAAGTGCAAGCAATGTGGTAAGGAGTTTACCTTATCTGATTCAGAAATTGAATTTTACAACAAAAGGGGGCTAAATATCCCCAAACGCTGTAAAGAATGCAGGGATGCCAATAAACCAGCCAAAACTGATAATACATATAAGTACAGCAATTATAAATCTGAAACGACCACGAATAATATATTAGTTAAATGGGTTGTTGCTGTTGTAGCACTAGTTGCTATTTTGGCAGTATTTGCACCTCAATTATTGCAACTTATTGATTGGAATACGGATTCAAATTCAGATATAAGTAGCCAAAATAAAAATACTTATAGCACATCTAATAGCAGTAATACGTCTGTTTCTGAAAAAGGTGAGTCTTTTGATGTTGTTTCATCATCAGTAATAGAGAGTGTTTTAAGCTCTGAGAGTAGTAGTAAAGAGAATCAAGAACCAATTTATGAGAGTAGTAGCACCTTAAAGGTGTACACTTTTAGAAATGATGAATTACTTAATGACCATTATAAAAAGCATGGTGTTTATATGAGCTATGCTTCTGCAAAAGAGTATGAAAAAGCTGCAAGCAATGTTGTAAATTCGATGAATGCACTGCATAAAACAGAAAAAGAAGACGGCGATGATGTTTATTATATGGAAAGTACAAACGAATTTGTAATTATTTCAACAGATGGATACATAAGAACCTTTTTTAACCCTGATGACGGTAAGGCTTATTTTGACAGGCAATGATAGTAAATATCCATGAATTTAGATGGTGATAAAGGTAGTGAAAACAATGGCTGAATATTCAGAGCTGATAAAGAAATTTGATAAGATTAGGGATTATATGCAGAGCTTTTATATTTATGGCTTTAAAACCCGTGATAATTTTGGCAGAAAAAGCTCACGCAGTTATGATAATGAAAAACGTCGCATAGAAAGTTATCTTTCGGAATATATGTTTTTTCGTCATGATGAAAATGGAAAAAACGTATTTATATCTGTTGACCATGCTTATATTTCATCAAATCCGCTATATAAAGCATTTAAGGCTAAGACGTTTACAAAAAATGATATTATGCTAAACTTCTATATTATTGATATTCTCACTGATAAGGGATGCCTTACTACTGGCGAAATTGCAGATATAATTTCCGAAAAGTATACGGTGTTCTTTGAAAATTCGATTTTACCTGATATAGCTACAGTTAGAAATAAACTAAAGGAATATGAATTGCTGGGATTGTTAGTGTCTGACCGTTCTGGTAAAAAGCTTTGCTATTCACTTAATAAATCAGATACAAACATCGACGGGATTTATGATGCATTATCCTTTTTTAGTGAAATTTCTCCTCTTGGCGTTGTTGGAAGTTATGTTCTTGATAAATTAGATAATAGAGAAAATCACCTGACATTCAAGCACCATTACATAATGTATGCGTTGGAAAGTGAAATTGTTGAATTGCTTTTGGAGGCAATTCATGAGAAATGCAATGTTGAGATTGTGAATTATAGCCCTAGACAGCGAAAGGATAAAAGGACAAAAGTAGTGCCACTGAAAATACTTATCAGCGTACAGGGTGGAAGAAGGTATCTTTCAGCGTTTGATAATCAAATACAGAAGTATGTTAATTATAGGCTTGATTATATAAAGGATGTAAAAATATCAGATAACTGTAAAGAATTTGATGTTCATAGAAATAAACTTACAGAGATACTCGATTTTACTTGGGGTGTTTCCTATGAAAAGCAAAAGAAAACAGAAAAGCTTACTATGACTTTGCATATACCGCCCAAAGAAAAATATATTATTGACCGTATTGAACGTGAGGGTAGGCGAGGAACGCTTACTCAAATTGATGATACTACATATAAATATGAGGTAGAAGTTTATGACGCAAGAGAAATGATAACATGGATAAGGAGTTTCATAGGTAGGATAGTAAGTCTTGAATGTGATAATAAAAATGTTACAGATGTTTTTTACGGTGACTTGAATAGAATGTATCAAATGTATCTTGGGGGTGTAGCAGATGATATTCAGTGAGGTTTATAGTGCATATTATACTGCTGTTTCACATCTTATCAGCAAGGCTATTGATGGTGAGCTTAATGATAAAAATGCTGTTGATATTATTAAAGAAACTGCTTTTAATGAAAGTTTTGTTTATATTCTTGACAACATTAAGTCGGAACAATGGCAGATTATCACAAGGGACTATAAAACACCTATAAAAAATAAACCTGAAATGCCTTTAACAACTTTGCAAAAAAGATTCATAAAAACTATTTCAGTTGACCCACGCTTTAAACTTTTTTGCGATAAAGAATTATTGGAACTTTATAATATAGAGCCGTTATATTCAGAGGATGATTTTTATTTTTTTGACAGAATAAAAGATGGTGACCCTTATACTGATTCCAATTACATAAAAAACTTTAGAACGGTTTTAAGGGGGCTGAAAGAACATAAAAGACTTAAAATAGTTTTTCGTGGAGGAAAAGGTCTTATTCAGACGGGAATATATACACCACGCAGACTTGAATATTCTGAAAAGGATGATAAATTCAGGTTGCTTTGTCTTGGAACGTACGCTATGTCTACTATAAATCTTGCAAGAATAAAAAGCTGTGAGCTTGGAAATACCTTCGATGAAAGTAAAATGAAACAGTATTATCGCAAAAAAGAAGAGGTTATATTGCAGATAATTAATGAGAGAAATGCACTAGAACGATGTATGCTCCATTTTGCCAATTTTCAAAAAGAAACAAGGCGGATAGAAAATAATTGTTATGAAATGAAGCTTACATATTTTACAGATGATGAAACAGAAGTACTGATAAGGATTTTGTCGTTCGGTCCTATGGTTAAAGTATTAAGTCCACAGAGCTTTATAGACCTTATAATTGAAAGACTAAAAAAACAAAAAAAGTTGTGAGCTAATTTAAGTTCGCAACTTTTTTTTAATGATAAAGGTTGAACTTTCCACTATAATAATAACACAGGGATGCTTTAGCGGAAAGCTTTAAAACTTTTGCAGTGCCTAAGATTTTATCAAAAGGTATTCTAGCACCTTGTATTTGCAGGTTCGATTCCTGCGAGAGTATGTTAAACTCTTTCATGGTTAGAAATTATGTGCTTAATGCCCTATGTGTCCAGCATATTGAGCACAAAAATTATCAACATTTTAACATTACAGAGAGTATAAGCAGGCGGTTCAGCATTAATTTGCAAGCTTTTATAATGCCATGCCAAAGAATGGATACCGATATTTCATATATAAGTCCAAAGCATTGCTTCCGATTTATATACTGAATATCTTAAATTTTCTGCCGTATTAAAAAAGCGAACCGTTTGCAAAAAACTCACACAATTATTGGGAGGAACATTTTTATGAAGACAATTATAAATGAAAATCAAAGAGGTTTATTATTCAAAAATGGGAAGTATATTAAAATGCTTTATGCTGGAAAGCATAATTTTTTGAGTAATGCATATACAGTGGAAACAATTGATATAAGCCGAAAATTTTCAGTGGGAGGCTTTGATCTATCAGTTTTTTTAAAAGATAAGGAATTAATGAAACAGCTTTCAGTGATTGATATTAAGGATCAAACACTGGTTTTTCATTATGTGAATGGCAAGTTTGAGAATTTACTAGAAAGTGGTAAGCATGCATATTTCAATGTTTTTGATGAACATGAGTTCAAGGAAGTTGATATAAGTAACACCCATGTGTCTAAAGACTTTTCTAGACACCTTTTTAATCAGATTCCAAGTAGATTTTATTATAAAATTGAAGTTGAAGCATATCAGAAAGCAAGGCTATATTTTGACAAGAAATATGTAGAACTGCTTGATGAGGGTACATATTATTTCTGGAATAATGGAACAAAAATTGAAGCTGATTTTGTTGATACAAGAATTATGCAGATGGATATTACAGGTCAGGAAATACTTACTCTTGATAAGGTTGCTGTTCGTATCAATTTTGCTTGTAAATATAAAATTATTGATTATGTAAAAATTCATACTGAAATTGATGATTACGAAAAACAGATGCATATAACATTACAGCTTGCCTTGCGTGAATATATTGGAAAGCACCGCCTTGATGACATACTAGAAAATAAAGAGCAAATCTCTGAACTTGTGTTTAACAGGCTCAAAGAAAAGCAAACGGAATATTATATTGATGTTTACGAAGCAGGCATAAAGGACATTATTCTTCCTGGTGAAATTCGTGATATTATGAATACTGTTCTTATTGCAGAAAAGCAGGCACAGGCTAACGTTATTACTCGACGTGAAGAGGTTGCTTCAACACGTAGTTTGCTGAATACTGCAAAGCTTATGGATGAAAATGCAACGCTATATAAGCTTAAAGAGCTTGAACATATTGAAAGAATATGTGATAATGTTGGTAATATTACTGTTGCAGGCAGTAACGGAATTCTTTCCGAAATAACTAAAATTGTAAAGGGGTATAATTATGATTGAGATAAATGGTGCATATAATAGTGCAAAGGCTTTTACAGATAATTTAGAGGATACTGCCTCTGAGCAGATAGAACTACTTTGTAATCAGAAATTTAGCAAGGGTATAAAAATAAGAATTATGCCAGATGTTCATGCAGGTGCAGGCTGTGTTATCGGTTTTACTGCAAATCTAGGTGAGCTGGTTATACCTAATATTGTTGGTGTTGATATTGGCTGTGGTATGCTTACAGTTGAACTAAAAAACACTAAAATTGAGTTCCAGAAGCTTGATGATGTAATAAGAGAGTTCGTTCCAAGCGGAAAATCTGTGCATATTGGGAGAATTAAGCGTTATCCAGAGCTTCTGAATTTAAAATGCTACCGTAGTTTAAAAGATACAAAAAGACTAGAAAGAAGCATTGGAACTCTTGGTGGAGGAAATCACTTTATTGAGATTGATGCAGATGATGACGGAAATAAATATCTTGTTATTCATACTGGGAGCAGAAATCTCGGGAAACAGGTTGCTGAATATTATCAAAATCTTGCATATGAGATTTTAAGCGGTAAAGATAAACTTTTTGAGGAGCAGGAAAAACTTATTGCACAGTATAAAGCTGAAGGCAGAAGAAGTGAATTGCAAACTGCTATAAAAGAGCTGAAAAAAACATTTGAGGCAAAAACTCCTAACATTCCTAAACAGCTTTGCTATTTAACAGGCAAGTATAGGGATGCATATATTCATGATATGAAAATCTGTCAAGAATATGCAAATTTTAACCGTATTACCATAGCAGAAATCATTATTGATAAACTGCTTGGTAAAAATCTGACCAATTTTGAGTATTTCCATACTATTCATAACTACATTGATATGGAGAGCAATATTGTGAGAAAGGGTGCTGTTTCTGCAAAAAATGGTGAAAAGCTACTTATTCCTATTAATATGCGTGACGGAAGTCTTATTTGTATCGGAAAAGGAAATGAGGACTGGAATTTTTCTGCACCTCACGGAGCAGGCAGATTATTCAGCAGAATGTCAGCTAAGAATAAATTTACAGTTGAGGAGTTCGAAAGCACTATGACAGGTATTTTTACAACATCAATAAGCCATAAAACACTTGATGAGTGTCCTATGGCATACAAGGATATGTCACATATTGTTAATAACATTGGTCCAACTGCAGAAATTTACAAAATAATAAAACCTCTGTATAATTATAAAGCAGGGGAGTAATTCTGTATAAAACGATACTTTAAGGCTATTTAGGATTCCATGTAGATTTTTTCGTTTGTTAGTGTTATGAAATGCTCTATTTATTATGCCATTTTATAATTGTTCATAAAATACTCCTCAAATATAATACATAATAGACTGCTCGTCAGCATTTTTGTCAGTTTCTTCAACAAGCCTTTCAAGTGTTACACTGCTAAGTGATTGCTTAATAGCCTCATCTAAATTATTAAACACTAAAGAATGTATAGCTTTTTCATAGTTAGGGGCTAATTCGGAAACGGTTTCTTCTGCTTTTTCAAAGAGAGTGCTTTCAATTGAAGAAAGAATTTCAAAAACCGTAATCTCACAAGGCATACGGGAAATTTGGTATCCACCTTGAGAGCCTTTTGTAGAGATTACAAGTCCTCCTTTTTTAAGAAGAGCAAAAACCTGTTCAAGATATATTTTTGATATTCCGAATTTTTCGGAAATACTTACAACCGTAATATACTTTCCTTTGTCATAGTTTTTCGCCATATTAATCATTGAAACAAGGGCATAACGTCCTTTAGATGAAATTCTCATTAGTATCCTCCATAACATATTTGTATTGTATGTGTTTATAATACAATATAAAAATATCTTTGTCAATAATTTTGATAAATTTGTATTAATTTCTGAAATTAATGATAGAGAATTGGTGAAGTTGCTGTGGGAATTTTTTTTTAAAAACCTATTGACAAATGAATTATAATGGTATATACTTAATTCATACTAAACACATATGTAAGTATGGTTATTGAATGGAGGCTAATTATATGTCAAAAGTTAATAAAAGCTTAACTGATTTAATTGGAAGAACACCTTTGCTTGAGCTTGTGAATTATGAGAAAAAGCATGAGCTAAAGGCAACATTGATTGCAAAGCTTGAATATTTCAATCCAGCAGGAAGTGTTAAAGATAGAATAGCAAAGGCTATGATTGAAGATGCAGAGGAAAAAGGTATACTCAAAGAGGGTTCAGTAATTATTGAGCCAACAAGTGGTAATACTGGGATTGGTCTTGCAGCAGTTTCAGCAGCAAGGGGATATAGAATTATTCTTACTATGCCAGAAACAATGAGTATTGAACGCAGAAATCTGCTTAAAGCATACGGTGCAGAGCTTGTTCTTACTGAGGGTTCAAAGGGAATGAATGGAGCAATTGCTAAGGCTGATGAATTAAAAGGCGAAATTGAAAATGCAGTTGTACTTGGACAATTTGTAAATCCAGCAAATCCTGCTGTTCATAAGGCAACAACTGGCCCTGAAATATGGGAGGATACTGATGGTAAAGTTGATATTTTTGTTTCTGGTATTGGCACAGGAGGAACAATATCTGGAATAGGCGAATATTTAAAATCAAAGAAATCAGATATAAGGGTTGTGGCTGTTGAGCCAAAGGATTCGCCTGTGCTTTCAGAGGGGAAAGCAGGTCCTCATAAAATTCAGGGAATTGGTGCAGGATTTATACCTGATACCCTTAACACATCAATTTATGATGAAGTAATTGCTGTTTCAAATGAAGCTTCTTTTGAAGCAGGCAGAGAAGTCTCAAAAACAGACGGAATTCTTGTTGGAATTTCATCAGGTGCTGTAATTGCAGCTGCAACTGAGCTTGCAAAACGTCCAGAAAACGCTGGAAAGGTTATAGTTGTTATTTTGCCTGATACTGGTGAAAGATACCTTTCAACTGCTTTGTTTGCGTAATAACACAGAAAAAATTAAATCCGCTTCATTTGATGGGGCGGATATTTTATAAAATGATAAAGAGTGCATAATATGAGCAGATATAATTTTGATGAATTTATTGACGGATATAATACAAATTCGGTAGAGTATGTTTGAAAACATACAAAAGATATGGTATAATATCAGAAATACAGAGGGAAGTTTGCTCCTGTTGCTTGGCTTGAGGATAAGAATAATCAATGCCCACGATATAATAAAAGTAAGGCAATAGCTTTTTGGAATGGTATTTATAATACTGTTAATTTATCAGATTTAGCAAAAATAATAAAATAAATTTCAAATTCCTATTGACATGATAGGAATAGTATGTTATCATCATATCATACAAGTTGTATATGAATTATAATATAGAAATTAAGGAAGTGATCGCCATGTATCTGATTTTTAAAATGCTAAGAAAGAACTGGAGAAATGGGCGAATGTGTATTATTGACTTTTAAACAAAGCAGTATGTTGATAATATATAATTGAAAGAGGTAATAATTATGAGTAATAGAAAATATAAATTTGAAACACTTCAGGTTCATGTAGGTCAGGAAAAACCTGATTCAGCAACAGATGCACGTTCAGTACCAATTTACCAGACTTCCTCCTATGTTTTTGCAGATTCAGCACAGGCAGCAGGACGTTTTGGACTTTCAGAGGGTGGAAACATCTATACAAGAATTACGAACCCTACTTCTGATGTTTTTGAACAGAGGATAGCAGCTCTTGAGGGTGGAAAAGCAGCGTTAGCAGTTGCTTCAGGAGCAGCAGCAATAACCTATGCGATTCAGAATATTGCTGTTTCAGGTGATAATATCGTATCGTCAAAATCAATTTACGGCGGTACATATAATCTTTTTGCACATACTCTTGTGGACTTTGGAATTACTACAACTTTTGTTGATGATAATGATTTATCAAACTTTGAAAAAGCTATTTTACCGAATACAAAAGCAATCTTTATTGAGAGTCTTGGTAATCCTAATTCAAATGTAATTGATATTGAGGAGCTAGCAAAAATTGCACATAGCAATGGTATTCCTCTTATTGTTGATAATACATTTGCAACACCGTATCTTTTAAGACCAATTGAATATGGTGCAGATATTGTAGTTCATTCTGCAACAAAGTTTATCGGTGGTCATGGAACTTCAATCGGTGGAGTAATTATTGACGCTGGTAATTTTGACTGGACTCAAAACGATAAATTCACAGGACTTTCAAAGCCAAATCCAAGCTATCATGGAGCAGTTTTTTCAAGTGCTGCAGGAGAACTTGCATATATAACAAAGGCAAGGGTAACGCTTTTAAGAGATACAGGGGCAGCACTCAGCCCGTTTAATTCATTCTTGTTTTTACAAGGACTTGAAACTCTCTCTCTTCGTGTTGAACGCCATGTTGAAAACGCATTGAAAGTAGTTGAGTTTTTATCAAATCATAAACAAGTAGAAAAGGTTAATCATCCTGCAATAAATGATAATCCATATCATAAGTTGTATAAAAAGTATTATCCTGATGGTGCTGGTTCAATATTTACCTTTGAAATTAAGGGTGATGCTGATAAGGCAAAAAGGTTTATTGATAATCTTGAAGTGTTCTCGCTACTTGCTAATGTTGCAGATGTAAAATCGCTTGTTATTCATCCTGCAAGCACAACGCATTCACAACTAAGTGCAGAGGAGCTTTTGGATTCAGGCATAAAACCAAATACAATCCGTCTTTCAATCGGTACAGAGCATATTGATGATATTCTCTTTGACCTTGAGGAATCATTTAAGTCTGTAGAATAAAGAAAACATAAAAGCCGAAAACTTTTTAGTTTTCGGCTTTTTAATTAGCTGGTGGAGTATGTTAAGTCATATTTGCAGACAACAACAAATAACAATAAATTGTTAAGCTGTATATTTTATGTTGCAAATTGTATTTATAACGAATTATTTTTCAAAAGCCCTTGACAAATAATTAATAATATGATAAAATATTAATCGTTGACTAGGTTGACAAGTTCAAAACAATTAGGGGTATAGCTCAGCCGGTAGAGCAGTGGTCTCCAAAACCACGTGCCGAGGGTTCGATTCCTTCTGCCCCTGCCA
>CAZSZG010000053.1:6539-9747 GCA_964610805.1 uncultured Oscillospiraceae bacterium | reverse complement strand
TAATATGATTGTAATTTTATTATTAGCCTTTATCGCTTAATCATACATATTAAAGTTTGGTAAAATGAAAAACTTATTTTGCAAAATTAATTTTTTTCTATTTCAAAAAGGTTATTGAGAACTGCCCAATTTTGTGGGAATGGACGCATGGTGTTCCAGTAGCCGACTCCACGAAGATTATTTTCTTGAACAAGTGAAAGCTTTGCCAAAATACTCCTAGCATCCTCAAACCAAACGATATGCTCCGACCCATCTGGTGCAATATAGGTGTAAAATGGTGCTTGTGCCAGTTCATCAAATTGTATTTCAGCACCAAAAAGCCTTGCCCTTTGTACAGCCTGAAGATTGCCTATGGTTTCAGCTCTTGATTCACCTTTGACATATGGCAATTTCCAATCATAACCATAATTAGGTATTCCGAGCAGAATTTTTTCAGGTGGAATTTCTGATAAAGCATAATTAAGTACAGTTTTTACGCTATTTAAAGGTGCTACTGCCATTGGTGGACCGTATGTATATCCCCATTCATAAGTCATAACCAAAACTGTATCTACAATCTCACCAATAGCCCTATAGTCATGTGCCTCATATAGTAAGCCCGTCTGTTCAGCAGATGTTTTCGGAGCAAGGTCTACATTGACTGTAAAGCCTTCAGCATGAAGTCTGTTAGTGACATTTCTGATAAAGTCTATGTACTGCTGTTTGGATGCAGGATCGACAAATTCAAAATCAATATCCAACCCTAAATAACCTTTTTCTTTCATAGTTGCAACAATATTTTCTATCAGATTATTTTGTATTTCTTGGTCAGCGAAAATATATTTTACAGTTTCGCTATTAAATTCACCAGTTTCATCAACGGTTGAAAGGAGCATAATTGGGATAGCATTGAACGCAAATGCCTTTGATATTAACTCTTCATCATCTATGCCTATTAATTCGCCACTTCTTGTAAAGCCATAACCAAATATAGTCAGTTGAGTTAGGAATGGCAGAGCATATTCAAGAACTAAATCTTCGATATTAGGATATGCATATGAATTTACAAGCACACTCCTTAGTTTTTCATCGGCAAAGGAAATCACAAGAGTTTCCCCTGCAAGTAGCTCTGGTTGACTAGTCAAAAAAGGATTATTTTGCAGTAATTCCATTTCAGTAAGCCCATATTGTGAGGCGATGCCTTGAATAGTTTCACCAGATGTAACGGTATGAATAACTTCGGGAATAAGCACAACTATTGCTTGCCCGACTACTAAATTATTTGGCTGGGGCACACCATTATCGGAAATAAGACGTTCATAGGATACATTATACATTGTAGCAATGTCGTTTAAAGTTTCGCCAGCTTTTACAATATGAATGAACAAAAAAATCGCCTCCTTAGCATATTATATGCGAATAAGGGGCGAAAAGTTAACATGATTACTATTAAACATTGAGATTTAATAAATGGATAAAGGTTAGAGTTAATATTACCTCATGAGTGATATTTCTTTGTCTAAAACTCTTTTCAGTTTAGCGATTGGCAGACCGACTACATTAAAATAATCGCCATCAATCTTCTCAACAAAAACAGCACCAAAGCCTTGAATTCCATAGCCACCAGCCTTGTCGAATGGCTCATTTGTTGCGATATAATTTGTCATTTCTAAGTTGGACAGCTCATAGAATTTAACATAGGTTGTTTCAGAAAAGCAAAATCTTTTCACACTACCAAAACAAACAGCAACTCCAGTAACCACCTTATGAGTTCTTCCCGACAGCGTTTCAAGCATCCTTTTGCAATCATTTTCATCAACAGGCTTACCCAAGATTTTATTATCAATTATAACAGTAGTGTCGCAACCGATAATAATGTCATTAGGATAACTGTTTAGCACATGATTAGCCTTTTTAACTGCAAGATATTCAGCAACTTTTTCAGGCTGAATATCACTAGGAATACTCTCATCAACATCAGCAGGCAAAGTTTCAAAATCACTGCAAATAATCTTCAAAAGCTCCTGTCGTCGTGGAGATGCTGAAGCAAGAATGATTTTCATTTATAGTAAATCCTTTGGGTCATATTCAGGCTTTTTCATAATAGATGGATTTTCAGCAATTTCCTTTGCGAAAACGTCCTGCCATTCCTGTGCAGTATAATCCTCAACAGCGACAGAAACATGGTTTTCACCACAACCAAGAGCATCACATAAAGCATCAGTTAGCTTTTTAACTGCAAGAGCCTTTTGTTCATCAGTTCTACCTTTTAGCATTTTAATTGAAATATGTGGCATAATTAGACCTCCATAATATAAAGTTGGTATATTTACCTAACTAATATTATAACATAATAAAGTTAGAAATAAAAGAGTGTAAAAAATTATTTACAAATAGTTGTTGAAATATTAAATTAATAGGTTTATAATAAAACTTGACTGTTAAAATTGTAAATTGTTTATTATATACAGTGAAAGATTCTGTTTAACTATGAAATGTGATAAAAATAAACAGTAATTTTTATAAAACAGTACTAGACTTTGGTTAAAATATAAAAAAGTATTGCTTTTCATAGCAAAATGATGTATACTTTTAATAAGTAATTATATCGTTAGGGGGATTAATATGCAAGTTACTCTAATTAACTCAGTCAAGGGAAATGAAGTGCATGGAACTGACACTGGAAAGAAAACTGGCTGTGGAATAAATTTAACAAGAGCTGACAATATGTCTAAGTATGTAAAAGGCTCATACATGGTTGATCTTAAAGAGATTACTTGTGAAAAGTGCAAGGTGGTTTTGGCGAAAAGGATTATTAAGGAAAGCCAAAAGGAGCTGTCGAAAGAGCTTAAAGAAGAGAGTAAACGTGCTGCTCAAGGCTTGCCACCAATCGAAAATGAGATGTCAAGACCTATGAATATGACTAAACCTAAGACGGTTAACCAGACTGAAATGTATCAGCCTAAGGCTATTGTAAATGAGTTGAAAGTTGATAAAGTCGTTGCACAGCAGGTAGAACAGCCTACATATAATAATCAATCAACGGGTACGGCAGAAAAATCAAGCTTTGCCCAGAAAGATGATATTTTGTCGCAGTTTGCTATATCAGCACCAAAGACGACGGAAGAACCAAAGGCAGAGCCAAAGCCAACACCATCAATTGCAAAAATTCAGCTTGATGATGAGTTGGAGCAGTTTGTGATACCAACACCAGCACCAAAGGCAGAAG
>CAZSZG010000053.1:3306-6439 GCA_964610805.1 uncultured Oscillospiraceae bacterium | reverse complement strand
GATTTGGAGCAGTTTGCAATACCAACACCAACAACAAAGGCAGAAGTGAAGCCAACACCATCAATTGCAAAAATTCAGCTTGATGATGAGTTGGAGCAGTTTGTGATACCAACACCAAAGGCAGAGCCAACAATTTCACAGATTATGCTTGATGATGAGTTGGAAGAACTTGTGACGTCAACAAAAGATACTGAGGGAAGAATACTTAACATAGATGATATTGACGATATGATGATTAAACCTGTAAAAGCAAAGGTTGACATTGATAAAATGGTTAATGAAATTAAGGAAACAAATAAGATTAAGGAAAGGTCTGAAGTTGCTACTAAGCTTGAAAATGCGAGTATGTCAGCAATGGAGGAGATTTCTTCAGTTAAAGTAAATCCTGTACAGGAGGTTGAACCAATAACAACTGAAACAGTACAAAAGGTTGCTGAAATACCAACTCCAAAAACGGAAGTTCAGTTTCAACCATCAGCAAGGGGAAATCAACAACCATTACAGGAAGCGGTAGAACAACCTGATATGCAGGAAATTAATACAAATAATTCTAAAAATGAACAACAAATAATATATAATGAGCTAGGGCAACCGTTATATCCTGTATATAACGATAAAGGACAACTTTTCTATACAGCAGTAGCTCCTGCTAAGAAGAAACAAAAACCTGAACCAGAAGTAGAAGTGGCAGTGGAAGATATTACGGTAAAACAAAAAGCAAGTCCAACTGTTGCTGCACTTATTGCGGCTAATGCAAAGAAAAAAGCAGTTATTGAAGACTCAGGAGTACATAAGGTAACAGAACCTATTGTTGATTCAGTAGAGGCTGCGTTGAGCCAATTGGGTGCTAATAATGTTAATGAAAAGAAATCAAAAGAAGTTGTGCCTGTTTTCACTGAATATAAAGCCCCACCTAAGAAAACCAATAATAATCAAATGAATAATAGGAGAGAAGAACAGAATGTTCCTCTTACTAGAGCAGAAATAAAGAGACAGAAAAAGCTTGAGAAGATTAATAATGAGTTTGAGAAAAAGCTTAAAGAACGTGGCTTTGATTTAGATGAATCAAAAAGAAAAAAGAGAGCTGCAAGATAAAAAGAGGGCAATAAAAAAATAGATAGATAGACAAAATAGAAAGAGGTTAAAAATGAGTTATACTGAAATTATTGACGAAATCAGAGCAGGGCTAAAGGGTGAATCCAAAGAGGATTTAGCATACCTTGAAAAACAGGCAGTTAAATATAAAGGACATAAGCTTGCTGGGCAGATTATTGATGAAATAAGCAAGATGGCTTATGATGCACTTCCAAAGGAAAAAAAAGATGAAATGAACAGGACATTGTTTTACAATGGAAAAAGATTGGATATAATTTTCCGTGAAGCAAAATCTTCTGCTGAGGTTCATGACTATACTACTTCAAATAAGCTGATGAAAGGCATTGTTTCTACAATAGACACCCATTTTGTTGATAATAGTGAGAGGGAGTATTTGAGCTTTAGAAATCCCCTTGAGGAATATATGTATGTGCATTTGTTCAATCCAAAAATAAGGTTTCATAAGACTCCGTTTAACTTTTCAGAAATGCTTAGGTTTAATGGGTATGTGCTTATTGAGTTGAAAAAGGTGGATGAAGCTATTGCCTTGTTGGAAAAGGCTGTAAAGTATAATCCTATTAATGCTGATGCTTATTTTGAACTTGCTGAGGCTTATAAGTTGACTAAAAATGCTGATGCACTTTTAAAGATAACAAAAGATACAATAAAAATTGCGACATCGACATCTACACTTGCAAAATGCTATTCAAATTTAGGCTTTTATTGCATTGAGATTGAGGATTATAAATCAGCAGTGGGATTTTACTATCAAAGCATGAGATGTGAAGAAAATCCTGCTATTGTTGGTGAGATGAACTTTATAAGGCAGAAAACAGGTAAGGATATTGAAAAGCCAAGTGATATTGAAATTGAAGTGGCATTCACTAAATATGATTTAAAGCCTGGTGCAAATCAAGAAGTAATTGCGATAGCGTTTGCTTTGGGTAAACAGGCGATTGAAAATAAACAAGATAGGTTTGCGAAATTATGTTTAGGTATAGTTTGTGATTTAACTGATGATGAGGAAGTAAAAAAGTTATATGCACAGATAAAATAGGTTTAGAAAAACTTTGGAGGACAGATAAATTATCTGTCCTCCTTTTTATTTTTGTTGCCATTTGATAATTGTTTTGATGAGTTTGAGATAGAAATCATAAAATTACAAACTTATGAATAAGCTTTTGTATAGAATAATTATAGGGAGATGGCTATATGAATAACATGAATAACATGAATGGAAGAAGAAATGGAAATCAAATGCCTAATAGGCAGATGAATAATAATCAAATGAATAATAATCAAAATAGGCAAGTGCAAAGCAAGGAGAATACGGATTTAGCGTATCCGATAGTAAAGGTTGCAAAGCCAAATATAGCTTATGCACGAATGATTCTTGATAACATTGGTGGATGTGCTTCCGAAATGACGGCTATAACGTTGTACGCTTATAACCATGTCATTTTTAGGGAGTATGAGGACGTTGCGTCTGCGTTTGGTAAGGTTAATATAGTTGAAATGCGTCATTTTGATATTTTTAGCGAGTTAGCGTTACAGCTTGGTGAAAACCCTAGATTATGGACACAAAGGTATAGTCAAAAGGTGTTTTGGTCGCCATCCTGCGTTAAATATTCAAAGCATTTAGTAGATGCGTTGGGTATTGCTATTGATGAGGAAAAGGCTGCGATTAAGAAATATGAGTCACAAATTGAGCAAATTCAGGATGAGAATGTAGTTGAAAATCTACAAAGGATTATTATTGACGAAAAGCAACATGAGGAAACCTTTATTAGATTACTTGAAAAATATTCAGCGAAATAGGTTTCAAATAAGGCGTATATTCTATGGTTAAATCTTGCGAATTAAGTGAGAATTTATATAAAATAGATATACGCCTAAAAACTTTGGAGGGAAATATAGCAAATATGAATAAAAGGTAAATGAATTAATAATTATTTAACAAAATCTATTGACAAGCTGGGGTGGGGGTGCTATAATATAAAAAAGAGTTAATGTATGCTAACTGGAAATATGGTGTGAA
>CAZSZG010000053.1:0-3206 GCA_964610805.1 uncultured Oscillospiraceae bacterium | reverse complement strand
ACTTCTAACTAAAGGAGGAGTTATTATGCCTTTAACAATGGCTAGAATAGGTGAAGAAATTTGCATAAAGCGTATCACTGGTAAAGACGAAACTCGTAGATTCCTTGAGAGATTAGGTTTTGTAACTGGAGAAATTGTTACAATTGTTTCTATAATTGGTGGAAGTATGATTTTGAGCGTTAAGAATGCTCGTGTTGCTCTTGATGAGGATATGGCTAGAAGAATTATGATTTAAGGGGATAGAGAAATGAAAACTTTAAACTCTGTTAAATGTGGAGAAACTGCGATTATTGTAAAACTTCATGGCGAGGGAGCTATTAGAAGAAGGATTATGGATATGGGTATTACGAAGGGTGCTGAGGTACTTGTAAGGAAGGTTGCTCCTCTTGGTGATCCGATTGAGGTTAATGTTCGTGGTTATGAGCTTAGCATTAGAAAAGCAGACGCTGAAACGATTGAAGTTCAATAATGCTGTAAAGAATTATTCAATGTAGTTAGTCAACGCTAACTGATTTGGAGGCAAATATGGAGATGAAAATTGCACTTGCGGGTAACCCGAACTCTGGTAAAACTACAATGTTTAATCAACTTACGGGTAGCTCGCAGTATGTTGGGAACTGGCCTGGTGTTACTGTTGAAAAAAAAGAGGGCAAGCTAAAGGGGCATAAGAATGTAAAAATAGTTGACTTGCCTGGAATTTATTCAATGTCACCTTATACTCTTGAGGAGGTTGTTTCCAGAGAGTTTTTGATAAATGAAAAGCCAGATGCGATAATTAATATCGTTGATAGTACGAATATAGAGCGTAATCTTTATTTATCAACACAACTTATGGAGATTGGTATTCCTGTTATTATTGCTTTGAATATGACTGATATTGTTCGTAAAAACGGTGATAGTATTAATATTCCAAAGCTTGCTAATGCACTTGGTTGTGAGGTAATGGAAACATCAGCGTTAAAGGGTGAGGGCTGTGTTGAGATTGCTAAAAAGGCGATTATTCTTGCAGAGAAAAAAATAAAAGCTGCTATTAGACATTCTTTTTCAGATGAGATTGAACAGGTGCTTTCACAAATTGAAACTAAGATTTCAAGTTCTGTTGATAAAGAGCAGTTGCGTTGGTTTTCGATTAAGCTTTTTGAACGTGATGAAAAGGTTAAGGAGCAGTTGAATCTTTCGGCGAATGTTTCAAAAAGCATTGAAAATATAATTTCAGTATGTGAGCAAGAGTTTGATGATGACGGTGAAAGTATTATCACAAACGAACGCTATACATATATCACTGGTGTTATCAAAGATACGGTGAAAAGACGCAATAAAACCAATGTAACAACGTCGGATAAAATCGACCGTATTGTTACTAATAGATTTTTAGCATTGCCGATTTTTGCAGTTGTAATGTGGCTTGTTTATTTTGTTTCGATTTCAACTGTCGGCACATGGGCGACTGACTGGGTGAATGACGTTTTATTCGGTGAGGTTATCCCTCCTGCTGTTGAGGGGCTGCTTGAAAGGCTTGGCACTGCTGAGTGGCTGAATTCGCTTGTTCTTGATGGAATTATTGGTGGTGTGGGTGCTGTTTTAGGATTCCTACCACAAATGCTTGTACTGTTTATATTCCTTGCGATACTTGAGGATTGTGGTTATATGGCTCGTGTTGCGTTTATTATGGACAGGATATTCAAAAAGTTCGGACTTTCGGGTAAATCATTTATCCCTATGCTAATTGGTACGGGTTGTAGTGTTCCTGGAATTATGGCATCAAGAACGATTGAAAATGAACGTGATAGAAGAATGACAATTATAACAACAAGTTTTATTCCATGTGGTGCAAAGCTCCCAATTATCGCTTTAATTGCTGGTGCGTTGTTTAGTGGCTCGATTTGGATTGCTCCAGCAGCATATTTTATTGGAGTTGCAGCAGTTATTGTTTCGGGTATTATGCTGAAGAAAACACAGGGCTTTGCTGGAGAACCTGCACCATTCGTTATGGAACTTCCGTCATACCATTTTCCTGGTGTCAAGGGCGTTCTTGTGCATATGTGGGACAGAGGAAAATCCTTTGTAATTAAGGCTGGTACGGTTATTTTCCTTGCTTGTGGATTGATTTGGTTTTTAAGTACATTTAATTTCTCAATGGAAATGGTTGACGCAAATGAATCAATTCTTGCTAAATTAGGTAGCGTTATTGCTCCGATATTTGCTCCACTCGGTTGGGGCGACTGGAAATCAGCTGTTTCAACAATTACTGGTTTGGTTGCTAAAGAAAACGTAGTCGGAACATTCGGCGTACTCTATGGATTTGAGGGAGTTGCTGAGAATGGTACTGAGATTTGGACAACTCTTGCACAGAATTTCACAAAGCTTTCAGCGTTCTCATTCCTGTTATTCAATCTATTATGTGCTCCATGCTTTGCGGCAGTTGGTGCTATCAGGCGTGAAATGGGAAGTGCAAAGTGGACTTGGTTTGCAGTTGGATACCAAACAGTTTTCGCTTATTCGATTTCATTAATAGTCTACCAGTTGGGTAGGCTTTTCACAGGAAATGGCAATGTAATTGGCGTGTCGGTTTCAGTTATTCTGCTTGCATTTATGCTTTATATGTTGTTTAAACCATATAAGAATGGGAACAAGCCTAAATCATACATAAAAAAGAATACAAAGGAAAAAGTTACAGTTTAAGGGGGTATGTCATATGCCAACTATAATTATTAGTATTATTCTAATATCGCTATTCGCTTTGGCCGGATATTATTCGTATAAGAGGTCAAAAAAAGGTGGGTGCAGTAGCTGTACAGGCTGTGCAAATGCTCAAAACTGCCATGCTATCAAGAGCGATGTGAAAAAGGCTACAACTAATGATGAATAGAATAAAAATGGGTAAGGGATAATACCTTACCCATTTTTTTGTAGAAAGTGGTATCTTCGATGGATTTATAATAGGGCTCTGCCCCAAACCCCGCCAGAGGGAATAATTCCCTCTGGACTCCTCATAATAAAGGGATTCCAAAAGGATAATATCCTTTTGGTCGGAGTTTGAGGGTGAAACACTCATTTTAAACCGTCGGAGACACTTTATTGTACTTTAGCTATTTGGTGGTAAATATCATTGACATTAACATGAAAATTATTTATAATGAGAGTAAATAAGTAGGTGGTGTGGCTATGCAGTATATTTCAGCAAAAACCATTGTTTCTTCATACGC
>CAZSZG010000052.1:0-9891 GCA_964610805.1 uncultured Oscillospiraceae bacterium | reverse complement strand
AACGACATGAAAAAGGATTTTTTAATCAAAAAATTAAATGGAACTTTACAAAATTCTTAGTTGAGCAAAATGGGCGAGTTATCAAACGCTATTCACCAATTTCGGAACGGTTATCTTTGATGTAAATGCTTTCGGTTGGATTCCACTGATAAGTGGTAGACCGAAGACGGATGTGATGGCTCAGATTCATGAGGCGATTTTGGGGTTGTGAGTTGTTCGAGAAATCTCTTGACTTTTTATTTAAAATATGGTATTATTATATAAATTAATGTCCAAAAAGATTGAGGTTCGAATTATTTATGTAATGGGGTTTAAACCTATGGGGGCAAGTTAATTTGAATATATTATTAATTTCAGAAATTGAGTGGTGTTTATTTAAGCGAAGTTTTGAAAAGAATTTGACCATATTTAACGTGGATAACCAAAAAGAAACAATGAAAAAGGCAAAATTGCAATACAATCAAATCACAAAAGATATTCCTGCGTTTGGTTCAAATGATGCTTTACTAACAACACTTCTGAATGCCTCAATATTAGCTGCAATTTATCTTTCGTTACCCGAAAAACATGATGTTGAACTTGTTAAAGAATACTACAAAAAAACAATGAACAAAGCAGTTATGAAATTAATGCTGCGAAAAAACAATAATTTTACCAAAGCGTATCAAAGAAATCTTGCTAAATTAGCTACAAAAAGCCAAAAGTCAAATAATAGCTATGCTTGGAAGTTTAAGTTTATCAAAGGGGAAAGCTTAGATAGTTTTGATGCTATATTTGAGCAGTGTGGCATTTGCACTTTATACAAAAAATGGGTTGCTTTGATATTGTTTCAGCATTATGTGCTTATGATTACGATATGGCTGAACAAACCAATGCTGTTTTTACAAGAGAGTATAGAATTGCAAATGGTGATGATGTTTGTGATTGTCATTACCAAAAGAAACTTGATTGAAAAAGACTTTTACGCTGCAAACAAAATGAGCATAACTCGAAAGTCACAATACCAATTCGTACGTCGATTGTTCAATAAAACAATCGACGCATTTTAGTGTCATAGGGCTTTGAGGGCGAAGTTCAAATGGCTCTCATTGGATAACAGGCAGACTTAAAGAAAATGCAACTGTGCAGATTCATGAGGGGATATTAAGTCTTTAAAAGCTGCTAAAGAAGTGGAAGATGGCAACAGGCTATTAATAAAAAGCGAATAAAACAAACAAAAAGGTATCTTTGGTTTTTATACTGAAAGGACTTTTTCATATGGTTTTTCCATAATTATTAACTTGAAATCATCTCATATTTCAGCTATAATGAAATCATTAGATATCTTGTTTTTTCTTATTCGAGCTTTTTAGGCAGCTGTCAAGTCAAAGAACCAGTGCATAATCCGTCGCCTAATTTTTAGCGATTGGTTATGTTCTAAAGATTTATTTTTTATATAAAAGGTTAAGAATAACAGATAGAAAAGTGAATGTTATACTACTTGAAATTGCATTAATGAAAAAATAATATCGACTTAATATGAAAGTTATCTGGGTGTAAAATGTGAAAGTAATAAAAAAGTTGCTATTATTTTCCTTGCACTGCTATGTGCATTATTACTGTTTCCTGTGGAATTAATGATTTTAATTTTAAAACACAAGATGAGGACTCTTCTGAGTCTAAAGTAGATGAAGTAGACATTACTTCAAAGAAAGAAACTGACATCAAATCCTATGAAAATGATTTTGAAATAATCTATGGGGCTTTAATGAGTTATGTTGTGATAAGTCCCACGTTATAATTCCTGACAAAGCAATCAAAATTAATGAGCATGCATTTTGGAGTTTAGACACTTTAGAGTCTGTTGTAATATCAGGTTCAGTCAAAGAAATCGGCAGAGCTGCGTCTTGGAGCTGTGCTGCACTAGAATTTGTGGATATTGATTATGGTTGCAAGGAAAACGGCGATGGTGCATTTGAATACTGCAGTTCATTGATGGATGCAAATATTCCTGTAAGTGTAAGGGAAATTGCAGACTCCGCTTTTAATCACTGTGGGAATGTTTTACAATTCATACCCCAGAAAGCTCTTATGCTGAAAGTTATGCAATAGCTAACAAAACACCTTACGACAATAGCTTTTTTTTCATAGTAGGAAATAATAGGTTTCATTACCGTTGTCAATATTGCTCCATCAATTAATTAGTGTCAAACAATTGGCATAATATAATTGGGGGAGCAATAATATTTTTATAGTATGCATACAGGGGAATTAGAGGAATTTGTTTAAAACAAGAAAAATCACTTTCTAAAATTTAAAATAAAATTAATATAAATCATATTGACAATCCTCGATATGTAGTATATAATTTTTCAAAGAAAGGTAGCGAAAGCTCTGTGTTTTCATTATACAAGGTGATTAAAGCGTGAGGCATTGAAACATGGCTATGAGGTTGCTGTATGCCATAATATCAAGCCGAATAAACCTAAATATATGGGTGACAAGGAAATGGTGAACAAAGGAATCGCTGATAAGAAAATAGGCAGGCTTTTAGGTGTGCAAATAGTAGGCTCTGGAGGCGTTTATAAGAGAATTGACGTTTTTGTAACATCGATTACTTTTAAAGCAAAGGTTGAGGATTTGTTCCATCTAGATTTGGCTTATGCACCACCATTTTCCACAACAAAAGGCACTGTTATGTATACTGGCATGATAATTGATAACGCTATTAATAGAGGCAGACTGTTGATAACAGCACAGGAACTAGATACGTTGATGCAGTGGGTGAAAAATATAATCTGATTGATACGAGAGCTGTTGCACAATATGAGAAAAATCATATTGAAACGGCTTAAAGTATCTCACAAGCAAATCTTAGAAATGCTTGTGAAACATTAGATAAAGATACAGTTGCGATTACTTATTGCAATAAAGGAGTTACTGGAAATGCGACACAAAATGTTTTACTTGGGAAAGGGTTAAAAAAAGTCTTTAATATTTCAGGTGGACATAAGCATTACAAGGCAACTCATACCGAATAATTAATATAAAATAAGCGAAAATTATTAAAATCACTATTTTCATGATATTTTGCAATACGATATTATTGCAACATTAAAAAGAACAAAGGAGAAATGGAGATGCAGAACTGGAGACGTACATTTATCGCTATATGGTCAGGGCAAGCCATATCTATTCTTACCTCCTCCGTTCTTCAGATGGCGATTGTTTGGTATATTACACAAAAAACTGGCTCTGCGGCACTTCTTTCCCTTGCAACGCTCATAGGATTTCTACCTCAGGCTTTACTAGGCTTGTTTATCGGTGTTTACATTGATCGATACAACCGTAAAACAGTTATGATTCTGTCGGATATTAGCATTGCTCTTGCGGGAATGGTACTTGTTATTACTGGGATATTTGGCGAGATTCCTATATGGCTTATTTATGTGGTACTGTTTTTGCGTTCTATCGGTGCTGCCTTTCATACGCCAGCACTCCAAGCGGTGACACCTTCCATCGTGCCTAAGGAACAATTAACACAATATGCTGGTTTCGCTCAGGGTTTCAAATCACTATCAATGGTGATTAGTCCAGCACTTGCTGCACTGCTATTTAGTATCTGGGATTTGAATGTGATTATTTTATTAGATGTTATAGGAGCACTGCTTGCTGTTGGTATTCTCTCATTTGTAAAGATTCCAAATACAACAAAAGAAAAACTTTCTTGTCGTTCACAGGTATTGGAGGAAGCGAAGGAAGGCTTTCAAGTGTTAAGAAGAACACAGGGACTACTTCAGCTTTTAATAATCAGTTGTCTGTACGCTTTCATCTACTTTCCTATTGGCACGCTGTATCCACTGATTACAATGACATGGTTTGGTGGTAGCGTTGCAGAAAGTGGAACTGTGGAGATTGTGTTTTCTGTTGGAATGCTTGTTGGTTCATGTTTATTAGGAGTTATAGGAGGAAAAATCAAGCAGATAAAAGCGATTCTTCTTTCAATTGGTACATATGGTGCCTGTGTCCTAATTACTGGTTTGCTACCTGCCACAGGGCTTCCGTTTTTTATTGGACTATCTCTTATCATGGGGATGGCAAGCCCTTTCTTTCATGGCGTGCAAACAGCTATTTACCAAACTCGCATTGAGCAGAAGTATCTAGGTAGAGTACTTTCACTTACCTCCAGTATAGGACTTATTGCTATGCCAATGGGATTGATACTCTCGGGTACATTTGCCGATGTTATTGGAGTGAACAGATGGTTTGCCGTGTCTGGAGGACTTACGATACTACTTTTTATTGTCAGTGCCCGTATCCTACCGAAACATATGACATAAAGGTAGAACAATCCGATACTTGTATACATGCTGTGAAAGGAACGCAAAAATATAGAATATAAAATATTCACCAAGAAAACTACTGCATTTCATTAAGATTTATTCCTATACGGAGAGCTACCTATTATGATTTTTAAGCAAAATTTATAAAGCGATATTGACAGAATGTTTTAATTTTTGATTTAAATCAAAGTATTTTGTCTTAAACGATGATATACTATACTTAGAAACACGAAAGGGGTATTAATAATGAAAAATTTAAATTTTAATGAAGTTAGCAAAAAACACCTTAAAAAGCTTGAACAATATGTGCCAGTTGTAGAAAGAGTTCATGGGAAAAGCCATCCTGAGTTTTATGATGTAAAAAAGCATTTTGATATAATCAATCAGAAAATAAAGGAATTGGATAATGCTGACTTAAATTCAGAATTTGCAATTCTTCGTGAAATCACAAACAATTATACAGTACCTACTGATGTTTGCGAAAGCTATGAAGAGGTTTATAAAATGTTGGAAGAACTTGATAAGGCTTATTTAGGGTAAAATAGTATTCTAAAAAGGTGGAGATGAGATGCAAAGATTTATACTGAAAAAGAAAAATCTAATTACATTATTTAGTGCGATTTTAATTGCAATTGGATTTACAAGTGAACTTGGTTTTAAAAATGAAACAGTGGCTGTTATCGCTCTTGTTATTGCATCTATTCTTGGTGTCGCTCCTATTGCGATTCAAGCGTATCAAGCTTTGAGAGTCAAAGTTGTAAGTATTGATGTTTTGGTTACTATGGCTGTTGTGGGTGCGTTTTTTATCAGAAACTTTGAGGAATCTGCAATTGTTACATTTCTATTTTTATTTGGAGCATTTTTAGAACAACGTACATTAAACAAAACACGTTCTGCCATCAAAGAGCTTACAGAAATGGCTCCTGAAAGTGCATTAAAACAAATGGAAAATGGCGAGTTTAAAGAGGTTGAGGTTGATGAAGTTGATGTAGGTGATATTTTATTAGTAAAAACAGGTGCGAAAATTCCTGTTGACGGCACTGTTTTATCAGGAGAAGGTAGTATCAATGAAGCTAGTATAACAGGGGAGTCCTTTCCTGCATCTAAAGAAAAAGGTGCGAATGTATTTGCAGGAACTATTCTCGATAACGGAACTTTACAAATCTCTGCCGACCGTGTGGGTGAGGATACGACTTTCGGCAAAATTATTGAGTTAGTTGAGGAAGCACAGGATTCAAAATCGGAGGCAGAACGATTTATAGACCGATTCTCGAAATATTATACTCCAGCTGTTCTTGTTTTAGGGATTGTTGTATGGCTATTCTCACGAAATATTGAACTTGCAATCACTGTTCTTGTTTTGGGCTGTCCTGGTGCTTTAGTAATTGGTGTGCCTGTATCCAATGTTGCAGGAATTGGAAATGGTGCAAGGAATGGAATTTTACTTAAAGGCAGTGAAGTGATTGGTGATTTTAGTAGACTAGATACTATGGTGTTTGATAAAACGGGTACACTAACCGAAGGCAACCCATCTGTTGCTGAAAAAGAATATTATTGTGATAATGTTGACGAGGTATTGGGTTATCTTGCAAGCGTTGAACGAGAATCCGACCACCCATTAGCGAAAGCAATTTTAGTGGAAATTGGTGAAACTAAACTTTCTTTAGTTGAAAATACTGAAGTAGTCAAGGGTGGTGGAATAGTTGCAACTGTTAACTCCCATAAGATTGCTGTAGGTAATGTTGCTTTAATGCAGAGAGAAAATATTACATTAAGTGAGATACAGAAGAGTGACATAGCAAGATTAGAGAATAACGGAAACTCTTTGGTACTTGTTGCTGTTGACGGAGAATTTAAGATATTAATGGGAGTGCGAGATAAAATACGTTCAGGCGTTAAAAAAGATTTACAAAAGCTGAAAAAGTTAGGTGTAAAAAATCTAATTATGCTTTCAGGTGATAATCAAGGAACAGTCGATGTAGTGAGCCGTGAACTTGGCTTAACAAAGGCGTATGGAAATATGTTGCCTGAGGATAAATCAGCTTACATTAAAAAGCTTATTGATGAAGATCAGATAGTTGCTTTTGTTGGTGACGGAGTTAATGACAGCCCTTCACTTGCACTAGCGAATATCGGTATAGCAATGGGTTCAGGTACGGATGTAGCTATTGAAACATCAGATGTTGTTTTAATGAATTCAGATTTCAGCAAATTGCCCCATGCTCTTGGTTTAACCAAAGTAACATCAAGGAATATGAAACAAAATATTTTCATTGCAGTAGGCGTTGTGCTGTTTTTACTTGCAAGTGTATTCTTTAGCGAGTGGATGAATATGTCCATTGGTATGTTGGTTCATGAAGCAAGCATTTTAGTTGTAATTTTAAATGGCATGAGATTGCTCAGATATAAAATAAAGTAATTCACATTGAGAAAGGAAAATTATTATGAAAAAAGCAAATATCCAATTAGAAACATTAACTTGTCCATCATGTACTCAAAAAATTGAGAATGCAGTAAAATCTTTAGAGGGTGTAGAGAAAGATAGTGTTAAAGTTTTATTTAATTCTAGCAAAGTAAAATTCAACTTTGATGATGAAAATTTATCTGTGGAGAATATCGAAAAAGCTATTACCACATTAGGTTATGAAGTTAAAAAATCAAAAGTAAATTAAAATTAATCCCCTGAATTTAGTTTTCAGGGGATTTTTTATAAAGATTAAATATAGAACTCTGTCACCAATGCACTACCTGTCAACAAGTATGTCCAAAGGATTCTATTCACTATTCTTAATTATAACTATACATATAAAAAGCCAGTGGAATTATGCCCACTGGCTTTTTAGTGAAATTATTCATATAGGCTAAGTGATTCTAACTCTTCTTTATTGTTGATAATAATTTTACGATGCCCTTCTAGGAGGATTAATCCTTCCTCTTGTAGAGAAGTTAGTTTTCGGCTAAGCGTTTCCTGAGTTATACCGAGTTGTGAGGCGAGGTCACCCTTTGTCATAGGTATTAGGAATTCCTTTTTGCCATTTGATAGTTCTATTAAAGCACTTGCAACACGTTTATTTACTGAATTTAAACTAATATCCTCAATTCGATTTTCTGCTTTTTCTAATCTTCGTGAAAGCTCATCCATTACCTTAAAAGTAATAGATGGGTGCTTTGCCATTAACTCTTTCAACCTATCACCTTGTAGAATACACATAGTTGTTTCCTCAAGGGCTTGAGCGTTATCTGTAAGGGGGATAGATGAAAAGAGAGATAATTCCCCCATAAACTCACCTGATTCTACAAGCCTTAGCACTTGCTCTTTACCATTTGCGTTTAGGCGAGAAAGTTTTACTTTGCCAGTATAAATGACAAACAGAGTATTTCCCTCTTCACCAGCCATATAAACAGTTTCACCCTTTTTGTAAATGCGTGATGTGGCAATTTCAATAATCTCCATCTTTTCTTCATGATTAAGACTAGCAAAAATAGGTACATGGTCAATACAGATAATGTGGTTTTCACAGTGGTGGTTGCATTTCATTAGACTGCTCCTCTTCGTTGTATTCAACTTATTGAGCTTATTATACAGTATTTTGGGGCGATTAGCAAGCTTAATAATAAGAAAAAAATGGACCATAGACAATAAAGTAGATGGTAAAATTAGATATTAAACCATCTTCTCAAAGCTAATAGGTGTTAAAAAGTTAATTGCAGAATGTGACGGTTCTAATTGTAGAAATTACTGGTAGTGTACAAAGTCTATTGCTTGTGATATAATAAACCGTATAAATACTTAATGAAAGGACGATGGAAATGGCAAAGGAAGAACGCTCATATATAGCTATTGACTTGAAGTCCTTTTATGCTTCGGTAGAGTGCATGGAGCGTGGACTTGACCCACTTACCACAAATCTTGTGGTTGCTGATTCAAGTAAAACAGAAAAAACAATTTGTCTTGCCGTTTCTCCACCTTTGAAAATCTATGGCATAGGTGGACGTGCAAGGCTATTTGAAGTTGTTCAAAAGGTGAGTGAAGTAAACGCTCAAAGAAGAAGAAAATCACCTAAATATAAATTTTCAGGCAAGTCATATAACGCTCTTGAACTTAATTCCAAACCTTTTTTGGAGATTGACTACATTGTTGCACCTCCACAAATGGCACGATATATGGAAGTAAGTACACAGATTTATAATGTATATTTGAAATACATTGCTCCAGAAGATATTCACGTTTACTCAATTGATGAGGTCTTTATAGACGCAACATCGTATCTGAAAACTTACAGGCTTACAGCTAGTGAGCTTGCACGCAAGATGATACTAGAGGTTTTGAACGAAACAGGTATTACTGCAACTGCTGGTATTGGCACAAATATGTATTTATGTAAAATTGCAATGGATATTGTAGCAAAGCATATCCCTGCTGATGAAAACGGTGTTAGGATTGCAGTGCTTAATGAAATTTCATATCGCAAACAGCTTTGGTCGCATAGACCACTGACGGATTTTTGGCGTGTGGGCAGAGGTTATGCAAAAAAACTTGAAGAAAAGGGACTTTATACAATGGGCGATATTGCAAGGTGTTCTCTTGGTGGTAAACATAATTATTACAATGAGGATTTGTTGTACTCAATGTTTGGTATCAACGCAGAACTTCTTATAGACCATGCTTGGGGTTGGGAGTCTTGCACTATTGCAGACATTAAAGCATATAAGCCAGAAACTAACAGCATTAGCTCTGGACAGGTTCTCAAATGCCCATATGATTTTGAAATGGGAAAGCTAATCGTACGGGAGATGACGGATTTACTTGTGCTTGGCTTGGTTGATAAGGGACTTGTTACTGACCAAATGGTGCTTACGGTTGGCTATGACATTGAAAACCTTTCTAATCCTGAAAAGCAACGGCAGTATAATGGACAGATAACAACTGACCATTATGGAAGAAAGATTCCAAAATCTGCACACGGTTCTATTAATCTTGAAAGGCAGACATCCTCAACGAAGATAATTTTAAAAGCAATTTCGGATTTGTACGACAGGATTGTTGATAAAAATCTTACAGTACGGAGAATGTATGTTGTAGCTAATCATGTTGTTTCGGAGAAAAGCATAAAAGAAGAAAAAGATACACAGCTTGACTTTTTCACAGATTATGAAACACTTAATAATCAGAAAAAAGTGGAGGCTGAGGAACTTGCTCGTGAAAAAGAAATACAGAAAGCACTGCTGAAGATTAAAAAGAAATACGGCAAAAACGCTATTGTGAAAGGTATGAACCTAAAAGAAGGTGCAACAACTATTGAGCGAAATGATCAGGTTGGTGGGCATAAGGCGTAAGATATGACTAGAACAGAATATGTATTAGATAGAAACAGCTTGGAATTATGGAAGATTATAATTATACAAAAATTAATTTATCGAGGTAATTTAATATGGATATAAATAACGAAAAGGACAGATATAACGACATAATTAACCTCTCACGCCATGTTTCTAGCACAAGACCACAGATGTCACAGCACGGCAGAGCAGCACAGTTCTCACCGTTTGCAGCTCTGACGGGGTATGA
>CAZSZG010000051.1:0-10834 GCA_964610805.1 uncultured Oscillospiraceae bacterium | reverse complement strand
CATTCTGTTATATTCTATATTTTATCAGAATTTGTCTATTAAGTCAATTCATTAAACTAATTTATATTTATGAATTCAAATGAGTATATCAGCTTAAAATATCCTTTTATATATTCTGTTTCTTAAAAAGAGATTTACCCTTACTAGCCCCTAATTACTTTAGCTTACAAAGGCGTAGAGTCGCCGTATTGATTGCTGTTATTGAGGAATACAATTAGTTTACATCTTTTTATAATGGTTGACTTTGTAGGATAGACTTGGTATAATAATTTTATATAAATTCAGATGAAAAAACATAAACAATAAAAGGGGGATTATCCATGAAACGTTTAAAAGCTCTATTAATTGCCGCTTGCAGCATTGTTGTTTTCACAGCCAACACAGCTAGTGGTATTGCGAATGCAGAATCTGTCCAAATTGTTATTAATGAGGTGTGTGCAAAGAATACTACTTATGCAGCAGTTGATGGAAAGTTCTATGACTGGATTGAGTTATATAATTCTACTAACAGCAATATTGATTTAAGTGGATTTGGTTTGTCGGACAAGGCTGAAGAACCTTACCTGTTTACTTTCCCTAATGGGACTTTCATTGCTAGTGGTGAACGTTTGCTCATATTCTGCGATTCTAAGCTTAAACAGCTAGATGGGCATCTTGTTGCCCCCTTTGGTTTATCTACAGATGGAGAAACTTTGACTTTGACTAACGTAGATGGCAAAATGGCAGATACGATTACCTTTGGTACAATTGAAACCGATGTATCATACGGACGTGTTCCAGACGGCTCTGAAAGCTTTGCAATTTTGGAAATGACTCCAAATTCACCGAATAAAACGGAAAATGTTATTGATGTAAAGGTTCAGAAACCAACACTATCTAAAGGTAGTGGATTTTATAATGACGCTTTTTCGCTCTCCGTTTCGGCACAAGAGGGAATGAAAATTTACTATACCCTTGATGGAAGTAACCCTACAACAGAAAGCAATGTTTATTCTTCACCAATAAATGTAAGTGATGTTTCATCATCACCTAATGTATTGAGTGCAAGGACAGATGTTGCCCCATCTACGCCAACGTCAAGTATTACAGCACCTTTCAGCCCTGTTGATAAGGCAATAGTAGTAAGGGCTGTTGCAGTGGATTCAAGTGGAAATTTCAGTGATATAGTAACAGAAACTTATTTTGTTGGATACCAGAATAAAGATTCCTATTATAAAAGCTTAAAGGTAATTTCAATTGTAACTGATAGCGAGAATCTTTATGATTATGAGAATGGTATTTATGTTTTGGGCAAGGCATATGATGATTGGTTAAATGGTCCTGAATATGATTCATCAGTTCCTGAATGGTTTATGCCTGCTAACTATACACAAAAAGGAGCAGAATGGGAACGTGAAGCTTCTATGCAGATTTTTGAAAATGGTGGAACACTTGCTGTTAATCAGAATGTAGGTATTCGTGTTCGTGGTGGTGCAACACGTTCCTATCCTCAAAAAAGCTTTAATATTTATGCAAGAAGTGAATACGGTGCTTCAAAACTGGATTTTGATTTGTTTTCTGGGAATGTTTACAGCGAATATACTGGTCAACAAATTACGGAATTTGACAGCTTTATGATAAGAAATGGTGGTAATGACGCACAATATACAAGATTTCGTGACAAGCTGAATCAATCACTTGTTTCTGATAGAAATATTTTAACACAGGCTATGGAGCCTTGCATTGTTTTCATTGACGGAGAATATTGGGGACAATATGAAATTACTGAAAAGATGGACGATGATTTTATAAAAGCACATTATGGTGTTTCTAAAAAAGATGTTTGTATGATAAAAAATCAGTTGTTGGAGGAAGGCGATACAGCTGGTTATGATGAGTGGAATCAACTTCGCCAATGGATTTCAGCTACGGATTTTTCAAATGATGAAAATTATGCAGAACTATGTAATAAAGTTGATATTCAGTCGTTTATGGATTATGTAAGTGCTGAAATTTATATTAACAACTGCGATTGGGGTGGAAATAATATGTCAATGTGGAAATCCACAAAGACGGATTCAAGTAACCCTTATGCAGATGGAAAATGGCGTTTTATCTTGTTTGACACAGAATATAGCACAAACTTATATGAACAAGCAACGCCCCATACAAACTCGTTTACCCAATTCATGAAAACTGATTCTTTCCTTTCTGAGTTATTGTCTGGTGCAATGGAAAATGAAAGCTTTAAAGAAAAGTTTAGCCTGACATTTATGGATATGTCAAACGAAAACTTCGACAATAACAAGGTTCAAGCACTCATTACAGAGCTTTCTAATAGTTACCACGATACAACTATTGATGCTTATAATCGATTTTGGCCTGAGTGGCCTGGAGGACATTGGGCTGAAACGCAGTATTCAAAAGAAGTTGAAAATGTAAAGAGCTTTTATAATAGCAGATTCCCTCATGCTACTGATTCGCTGAAAACTTTCTTTAATCTTAGAGGAAATCTTGCTAATGTAACAATAAAAAATGATAGCTCAATGGGAGATGTTACAATTAACACCATTTCTCCTGAAATTTCAAACGGTTCATGGAGTGGTAAATATTATACTGATTATCCTGTTACTATGACTGCAAAATCGAAACCAGGTTATCAGCTTGCGTACTGGGAAACCTCTAATGGAGAAAAAATTAGTGGTAAATCTGTGGAAATTTCGTTCACTTCAGATATTACAATTACAGCTGTTTACACAGTTGCAGATACACTAATAGGCGATGTTAATTTAGACGGTAAATTAACAGCTGAAGATGTGACTTTATTGAAAAGATATTTACTCGGAGTTGAAACCCTAACGAAAGAACAGGCTGAACAAGCAAATGTATGCGAAGGAGAAAGCCTTAATAGCTTTGATTTAAGCGATTTAAAAAGAATATTGTTCACACAGTAATTATACTTACCCTAATGTCGTATAAATAAAAATAATTAATAAAACACCGTATTTACGTTAGTTATCGTAAATACGGTGCTTTTAGTTGGTGGAGGCGACGAGAATTGAACTCGTGTCCGAAAATCCATTCATATAAATTTCTACGAGTATAGTTTATCCTTTACATTCCCTTATCTAGCCGCTGACAAACAAGCTGAAAGACTTGGTAGCCTGAAATACATTCTGAAAGCACAGGCACTCAAACAGAACGTTCACCACTAAATGACGCCTGATTGCAGTCCGTGGTACTACTACAGCAGACGAATGGCTGACTAAGCAGCCATTAAAACGTTATCTTCGTTAGCGTTTATAATTAATTTTACACCGTTTAAAGAGTTGGTGCGACCTCTACTCGCTTATCATACTTCAAAATCCCCGTCGAAGCCTTTACGCCCCCATATTAAGGGATACCGATGTTATCGGCAGTTTGTTATTGGTGTCTAACCATTATTACGCTGTTTAAGTGCTCTATCAATATCACGTTTAGCGTCACGATTAGCAGTTGTTT
Organism: uncultured Oscillospiraceae bacterium; assembly: GCA_964610805.1. Classification (GTDB taxonomy): domain Bacteria; phylum Bacillota; class Clostridia; order Oscillospirales; family Ruminococcaceae; genus JAAYPV01. Next base: position 7,354 of record CAZSZG010000051.1, on the reverse strand, counting down.
CACGCTTATCATGTAGTTTTTTACCCTTGCAAAGTCCTAGTTGAAGCTTTACCTTTGAGCCTTTAAAATAGATAGATAGTGGAATGAGCGTTAATCCATCTTGTTTAGTAGTCCCAAAAAGTCTAAGAATTTCCTTTTTATGGAGCAGTAGTTTTCTTACTCGCAAAGGGTCTTTATTAAATATATTGCCCTTTTCGTATGGTGAAATATGCATTCCCTTAATAAAAACTTCACCATCATCAATTGAACACCAGCTCTCCTTGAGATTAACGCCACCCTGACGGATTGATTTTACTTCTGTGCCGACAAGTTCCATTCCTGCCTCAAAGCTTTCAAGAACGAAATAATCATGTCTAGCCTTACGATTATCGGCGATAGTTTTAAATCCCTCGTGCTTCATGTGTCAACCTCCTTTCGAAACCTAAATATATTATACACTTTTTATTTTCATTTGTCAATATGGAATTTTAAGTAAATTAAACTTCTGTTTTCTACTAGGCTCATTAGATTTTTTAAAGGTTCTAACCAAATATGACTATAAATCTTGCTTAAGCTTTGCATAACATTTTCCATTTGCCTCAACCATGTATATAATATCGTAATCATTACCTGTACGAGGCTTTATTTTAATAAAAGGGATTTCAGTAACATGGATTGTTCCTTTGCTATCTGTAAACTGCACACTACCGAAGAAAATCTTATCTTCTTTTTTAAATGAAATTACTCTTCCTCTTGTATGGATTCCATATTTAACAAGCTTTCTATCATCTAATATATTCTTGATGCAAACAACTATTCCAGTAATAGCCATCAATTCAATGACACCCACCAATAAATAGGCAATAGCCATCAGAAGCTTGGACGGAGGACAGAATACTTCACTTGGTTTTCCAGGGAGTACATAACCATTAAATGTTTCACCCAAACTCACTTTGCGATTGGCAATGCACGTTGCTCTAACAACATTTCCACCACTCTGCTGATATTCAACCACTACATTCTGCTTATTCCTAAAACTAGAAACATTCATAACAGTACATGTTATCTCAACACCATTCTTTTTATAATCCAATGACTTTTGCTGACCTTTCCATATTCCCCATATAAACCCTATGGAAGTTGCTATCAATACAAAAATTAACCCTAATTGTTTTGTTTTACTCATGTCACAACACAGCCCATTACTAATATATGTCATTAATGTGTTAAATCATAAGCTTTGAATTTTTGCTTATCACATATCACCAGACATTTCCATCACTAACTCCCAAGTCTAATCATCTCATCAATACACTTACGGGATTTTGCTATTTCCTCATCACTCATAATTATTTCAAACGCAGTACCGTCATTTACGCCCTTTACTGACTTATAAACATCAACAAGAGTTGTAAGCTTCATATTAGGACATACAATTTTCTTTGAAAGTATATAAAATTCCTTGTCCATACATTCATATTGTAGGGATTCAGCGATACTGATTTCTGTGCCGATAATGAATTCTTTATGGTCGGAATTTTTAGCATATTCCATAATACCAGAAGTTGAGCCAACATAATCAGCCTTTTCCACAACAGCAGGAATACATTCAGGATGCACTAAAACTAACGCATTTGGGTGCATTGCCTTAGCGTCATTCAAATCCTTTAGCGTAACAGCAGCGTGAATAGGACATCCACCCTGTAAAATCATTATATCCTTATCTGGAACTTGCTTTTGAACATAATCCCCTAAATTGCAATCAGGGATAAACAAAATCTTATCGTTTTCAAGTCGGTTAACGATTTTAACAGCAGTTGAAGAAGTCACGCAAACATCACAAACAGCCTTTAACTTCGCAGTTGTGTTGATATAAGCAACAACAGTACGGTCAGGTTCTTTCTTTTTAACTTGCTCAATAAGTTCAGGTTCCATTTGTTCAGCCATTGGACACCCAGCAAGCTGATTAGCCAAGAACACTTTTTTATCAGGTGAAAGCATTTTTGCAGTTTCAGCCATAAAATGCACTCCACAGAGTAAAATATTCTTTTGTTCAGCCTTTTGTGCCATAAGGCTTAACTGGAAAGAATCGCCTACAACATCAGCGATTTCAAGAATTTCCTTTGCTTGATAACTATGTGCGAGTATTGCAACATCATTTTCCTTTTTTAATCTTAGAATATCGCTTTGAACTTTGCTAATCATATTTATTCTCCCATTCATAAGGTTTATTTTATCTTAAAACGTTTCCAAGTATCGCTCAACGGAATTTACAGAATTTGCACCATCAGCAGCGGCAGTAATAATTTGCCTTAGGTTCTTCACTCTGATGTCACCAGCAACAAAAATCCCTTTAGCGTTTGTTATACCTGTTTCGTCAGAAACAACATATCCATCTTCATTCATATCAACAAGCCCCTCTAGAAACTCTGTCTTTGGAATCGAGCCAATCGCAATGAACACCCCATTTAAAGCAATATTTAACTTTTCATCAGCTTTTGTATTAATAATATCTATGCTTTCAACTGTTTTACTACCATTAATGCTTTCTATTACTGTATCCCATAGAATTTGTATGTTTTCTGTTTTGTCAATCACATTCTGTAACCTTTTTGCACCTTTAAGGCTGTTGCTCCTGTTCACGATATAAACCTGTTTGCACACTCTTGAAAGGTATATAGCGTCCTCAAGCCCAGCATCCCCACCACCAACAACTGCAACAGTTTTATTCTTGAAAAATGCACCATCACAGGTTGCACAGTAGGAAACACCCTTACCAGAGAATTCTTCCTCCCCCTTAACATCGAGCTTTTTTCTGATTGAGCCAGTTGCAACAATAACTGCTTTAGTGGTTAAAGGTTCATCGTCATTTAAAGTGATTTTCAGCAAATTTCCATCCTGTATAATCTTCTCAACCTCAGCAGAACTGAACTGTACACCCAATGATTCAGCATGTTCTCTGAACTTATCAGCCAAATCAAATCCACCTAGCAATGGGAATCCTGGATAATTATCCACTTCATATGTGCTTAAAATCTGACCACCATAAAAGGATTCTTTCTCCAATATAACTGTTTTGAGCATCGCACGTTGTGCATAAATTCCAGCTGAAAGACCCGAAGGACCTGCACCGATTATAACCAAATCATACACCATAGCTTATATCTCCTTAACTAAATATTTTTGAATGTATTCACTTTTATAGTATATACATATATTTTATAACTAATCCCCCACTATGTCAATAGTTAAACTATCATTTCATTATTTAAAAGCCTGTCAACAGTTTTTATCTTCTTTTATACAGCTACTATCTCCATCTAAAGCTTACCAAAATTTAGAGGCATATTTTAAATTTTCATAGCCAAAAGTAAAGCGAATTTTTTTAGTTATTGCTTGCTCCTCAATTATAGCATAAATCTGCACCAATTTAAAGGTTTCCTCTGCTAATCTCAACATATCTGTCATAATCATCACTCCTTTTACTGCTTTTTATATGCTACTTTTATACTACCTTTTACTTTAATAAGTATTAATATAATAAAAGCCCCACAACCAACATAGTTGTGGGGCTCATGGCGGAAAGAGTGGGATTCGAACCCACGGTGAGTATTAGCCCACACACGAGTTCCAGTCGTGCGCCTTAAACCAGCTCAGCCATCTTTCCGTTTTTGGTGGGTATACAAATAATTAGAGTTAGACACAAATATTCGATTTAAAAGTGGTGCGAGTGACGGGACTTGAACCCGTACGCCTAAACACACGCCCCTCAAGCGTGCCTGTCTGCCAATTCCAGCACACTCGCATATCACGAATAATATTATAACAAAATAAAGTAGCATTGTCAAGCGTTTTTTAACTTTTGTAGCTTTGTATGAACTGTAATATTATGTAGGTATAATTAACAAGTACAATTTATACAATAATTACTATATTACTGCACTACTATAATTTCTCACAAAATTATTTAAAGTGTTAATTAATATTTGTTGTAATTGTTTAAAAAAGGTTAATTTAAAATTAATCGTTTGTTCTTGTTTAGTAGAAATAAATATGATATAATATAATTTAACATTACTAAATTCGACAATTTGTTTGACAACTTAATCTATGATTAAACGTAATAATATATGATGTCTTTTTTGCATGAAAGGTAGTATGGAAAATGATGGATAAGGTTAATTTATATAAAATGTTGGATATCGGGGTTGCATTAACTAAAGAAAAAAATTATGATAAGCTTCTATCCTTGATTATATCTGTTTCTATGGATATTACTTCAAGCGATGCGGGAACTTTATATATGTATGAGAAGAATGCTCTGCATTTTAAAATAATGAAAAATAATACTCTTGGCTTAAATAATGGTGAGAATGGTGATGTTTCTGAGTTTCCACCTGTCCCGCTTGAAGAAGGAAATGTCTGTGCGTATAGTGCCATAAATCGAAAAATCGTCAATATTCCTGATGTTTATAATTATGACAAATTTGACTTCTCAGGTCCTCGTAACTATGACCCTATTACTGGGTATCGCACTAAGTCCATGCTTGTAATTCCACTTGAAAACCATGAAAATGAACTTATCGGTGTTCTTCAGCTTATTAATTCGCTTGATTGTGACGGAAATGTTATCCCATTCAACAAGGAATATGAATATGTTTTAATGGCAATCGCTTCACAGGCAGCTATATCTGTTTCAAACATGAAGTATAATCAAGAGGTTAAGGATTTATTACACTCAATTGTGTCAGTTTTTGCCACTGCTGTTGATGCTAGAACTCCTTATAATTCATGCCATACCAGTAATGTTTCTAAATATGTAGGAATTCTGATTGATTATATTAATGAAAAATATAGTAATGGAGAAATTGATATATTCTTTGATGAAAATAGGCGTGAACAGCTTATTCTTGCGACAATGCTTCATGATTTAGGTAAGCTGATTATTCCTTTGGAAATAATGAATAAGGAAACTAGACTTGGTGCACAATTAGATACTATTCTAAATCGCTTTGACCATTTAATTTCATTGTGGTATATTGAGTTTTTGGAAAGCCGAATTTCAAGAGATGAATGGCTAACTGAAAAGCAGTTTCTAACAGATGCTAAGCAATATGTTAAGGATATAAACACTTCGATTTGCTTATCTGATGATGATGTAGCCTATGTGAATAATCTAGCGAATAAAACTTACCCTAATATAAATGGGGATACAAAATTCTATATAACTCCACAAGAAAAGGAATGTTTGCTTATTATAAAGGGAACTTTAACCAATGATGAGCGTTATATCATGGAAACCCATGTTGATTTTACCGAAAAATTGTTGTCGAAAATCAACATGACTGAAAATTATAAAAATATATCTGTATGGGCATCTAGTCATCATGAATACTTAGATGGAACTGGATATCCTAAGCATCTTACTGCTGAAAATATACCATTTGAGGCACGTATTCTTGCTGTTGCTGATATATATGAGGCATTAACTGCTGTCGATCGGCCATACAAAAAATCCGTTTCAAGTGATGATGCATTGAATATTTTATTTTCAATGGCTGACGAGGGAAAGCTTGATAAATATATAGTAAATTTGTTCAATGACGCAATTAAAAAAAGACATTTTGAGTGTGAGGGATAACTGTGGAAAGTTTATACATAATTCCAGACCGAAATAACCTTGACAGAAGCATAGAAATTGCTAAAAAATATAATGCATGCTTTGAATATAATGACTTCTTTGAACCGTCTATTCTTGATGATAAGCAAGAAATTGACAGGATAATAAAGTTGTATTTGGGTTCTAAGGATAAAAGTAACAATAAAGACACTCTGCATGGTGCTTTTATGGATATTACTGTTTTTAGTCATGATAAGAAAATTCGTGAAATATCAATAAAGCGTGTTATGCAAAGTTTGGAAATAGCGACTCAACTTAATTGTAAGGCTGTTATTTTTCATACAAATTATCTGCCTAATTTTCTAATAAGAAGCTATTATGATAAATGGGTTGTGGAAAACACAATTTTTTGGTCTGGAATAATGAAACAGTTCCCGTCGATTGATATTTATATTGAGAATATGTTTGATTTCAATCCGAAAATGATTTCAATGCTCGCACAATCTATGAAAGATGAAAAAAGGTTTGGGGTATGCCTTGATTGTGGACACGCCTTTCTTTCGGGGACTCCTATTTCTGATTGGATTGATGAGCTATCCCCTTTTATACGGCATTTGCATTTTAGCGATAATGAAAAAATAGACGATTTCCACCTAGAAATTGGAACAGGGCTTATTAATTGGCTGGATGTTAGCAACAAAATTAAACAAAAAAATATAAACGCAAGTGTGCTTATTGAAACTCAAGATGTTGATATGCAAATTTCATCAATTGAATATCTCAAGGAAAATAAAATATATCCATTTGTGTGAAAATATCATTGTGCATAAAATCCTATGATTTTACATTATATTAATAAAATCGACTATTGCTTGATTTAGCAGTGGTCGATTTTGTGGTTTTATGGAAAATTATTTTTTATCCCTAGATTATTCTCTTACTTCAACACCTTTTTCTTTTAATATTCTTAACTCTTTATCTGTTAGTACACCCTCATCTACATATAACTTTTGCAAATTAGGAAGTTCAAGAACAACTGAATAATCACTTATATTTGTGTCATTCAAAGACAAAGTCTGTAACTTATTAAGATTTTTCAGTGAAGATATGTCTACTAAATATTTATTTTCACTAAAGATAAGAGACTCTAAGTTTGAAAGTTCACCTAATACAGAAATATTGTCCATTTTTCCTCCCACGATTTTTAGTGATTTTAGTTTTTTTAAATCTTTAAGAGCAGATATATCGGATATTTCACTGCCATAAATACTAAATCTTTCAAGATTAACTAGATATTTTACATCTGAGATATCCCCCACATTATTTTCTAATAGGTCTAAAACCTTTAAGTTTGTTAACTCTTTGAATACACTTAAATCAGGAAAATCACCCGCCCACACATAAAAAATCTCTAAATCTTTACAATTACTTATAGGAGATAAATCTTCTACCCTACGCAAACATAGATACAGTTCTTTTAATGAACTCATTTCATTCAAGAAACTTATGTCAGTTATTTCCTTTTCTGTAAAAAGACTGAGATAAGTTAAATCCTTCATATACTTTAAAGATCTCAGATTCCTATCTTGTAAGTTTCCATGAGTTAAATCTAATTTTTTTCTATATGTGTAATACGGTATCCCTTTTATTGTTATAATTGGTGGTCTGCCCATAATTACAGACACGCCAATAAACAATATTACAACTGAAATGATTACACACAACAGCCTTTTTTTCTTTGAAATTGTTTTCATA
>CAZSZG010000050.1:9151-10872 GCA_964610805.1 uncultured Oscillospiraceae bacterium | reverse complement strand
GTTCATGTGGTGAAAATATCGCTGCTGGGTATCCAACACCCGAACAAACCGTTAACCAGTGGATGAATTCACAAGGGCATAGAGAAAATATTCTCAACCCATCATATACGCATTTAGGCGTTGGTTATGTCAATCGTTCTGGCACACAATATGGAAACTACTGGGTGCAATTGTTCGTAGGCAGATAATTTTACTCTTGCTAAAATATTTTGCATAGCCTGTTGTATTTTAATTTTACAACAGGCTTTACTTTACATTTTGATCATTATATGCTATTGTTAAAACAATTCAGTATTTATTGAAACTTTTCTAGTAGTTACAAAGTTAATATAGTAGCAGTAAATATAAAACAACAATGAAAGGTGGTTTTTATTATGTCAAAAAAATTAAATAAGGTTTTATCGGGGCTTTTAGCTTTATCCATGCTTGCAACTCCAGTTCTAAGCGTCAATGCAGAGGTTGTTGAAAATGTTACATTAACGGAGGAAACAGAAACACTATACGGGGATATTAACAGTGATGGGGTTGTAAATTCTTCTGATATGGATATTCTCAAAAAAGCTATTTTTGGCATTGGCTCTCTTACTGAAAGTGAGTTTTTATCGGCTGATTTAAACGGTGATGGCAAGCTAAATTCATTCGACTTAGCGAAAATCTCAAAACTGGTTAAGGAAAAGAGAAATTTAAGGGTTGTTGAAAATTATAATTATAGGAATGATTATACTGACTTTATAACAGCAGAGTGGATTTATCCTATTTATGCTTATGGCAGACATGAATATTACAATATGGCTGGCGATGTATATGGTGTTACTGACGAAGGTTATACAGAAAAGCAAGTCAATCTTCATTTTTTTCTAAACGGTATAAAACACTTTATCCCAACAGCACTTGAAAGTGGTATTGTTACCATTGATGAAATTACGAATGTTAACTATGATGTTCGTATTTCTGCTCGTGAATATCTTGATTTAAGTTTTGTGAAGGTAATACCTCCTGCTTATGGTGCAATTAAACAACCAATGGTAGAATATCTATACAACGACGGGAAATATGATTACTTCTTCTATAACCTAGATTCATATGCATACATTATAGAAATGCATGGTAAGCAATATTCCTTGCGTGAGGTTATTGATAATCAACTCCTAACACCTGGAGAGCTTACTTCTTTAGGTTTATTTGATTTTAAAATTTCTGCTCCATTTGAAAAGATTAAAACTATTGAAATAAACGATCCAATATACAACAATAAAGCAGGATTGTTTTTTGGTGATATGTTACAATTAATTTATCAAGATGAAAAACATAATTATTACTTATCTAGCCTAAGAGGAGAATATATATCAGTGACAATAAACGGAATAGAATTTAGCTTAAAAGAAGTTATCGAGAATGAAATTCTTACTATTGATGAGTTGATAGATGCTGGGTTGGAAGCCCGCACTGGTAATTATGCTAATGGATCCCGACTTTAATTAAAAATAAAAATGGCAGGTATTGCGTATACCTGCCATCTTTTTGTTCAATTCCTACTCATGAATTATCGCTATTTTGTTAATCATACATTTTATAAACCTTTTCTGCTAAATCGCTGTATTCTAATGGTATAACATAAACTCTATCATTCAAAGTAATAGTATAGCAAGCGTCCGTTGTTGTGTAAATCGGCTGTGCTACCTTTAATAGCTCCATAACTTCCTTGCTTTCTAAATCAACAT
>CAZSZG010000050.1:0-9051 GCA_964610805.1 uncultured Oscillospiraceae bacterium | reverse complement strand
GCAATAGTATTAGTATCTGTAGTCCTTATTGGGTAGCTATTCAAATACCCATAAATACCCTCAGGAGTTAGAACATCTTCCATAGTCTGTGCCTTTAAATCCTTTTTATATGCCTCACAAAGTTTATCGGCTATTTCATTATATTCCTTATCTCCGTCAACTGTATAAGTCTTTCTCTGTAGCATGAACTTAGACTGTAAATTAAACTGATTACCATACATATTATGTCTAAGATTAATTACTGCTTTGTCAATATAATTATCATCAAGATAAACTTCCGAAAGCATAAGCATTTGCTCAAAAGTTAAACTGTACTCACGACTGGATTTAGTCCCTGTTTTCATATTGTAAGTAAAACCTACAAAATAGTTGTTTTTATTATAGTAATTATTATAATCGTAATTTATTTTTCTAAGTCCTGTATCTTCTTTAAAATCGTCAACAGCGTCCTCATGTGCCTTTATTAACGCAGTAATAACTTCTGGGTTATCCGTTGTAAAGCTTGAAGCAATTCCATATCCACCGTTTATATTTTCATCTATATGTTCAATCGTAACACTTTTAACCATCTTTTCTGATGGTACATAGTATTCAATTCCAAAGAAGTTTGTAGATGAAATTATGGAAGTTAAAATAAATATAGAAACTGCCGTCGCTCCAAAACGAATTGCTGTCCAATAAAGTTTCTTAAACCCTCTGTTTTTTACTACTTCAAATATTAGGTAAACCACTGCACTAAGAATTAAAAACGGTATGATAAGATTATCATCATTTTTAACAACTACTAAAATATCAAATGTAACAAGACTTATAATTATATAGTATAGCAAGTTGAAAACAAATGGCTTTGAAACATCTTCAGCCCTGCGTTTTTTATAAAGGAAGTATGTCAACGCAAATATCCCAGCAATAACTAATGAATATATACCAAGCCATGTGAGGAAATTATTAATATTAAAAAGCCCAAAATTCAATTCTTCTGCAACTTCCCCAACAAAAAAGAGTCCACCAATTGGGCTTGTATACTTAATTGCACTTATTACGGTTTTGTCAATTGATATGCCGTATAAATCAGATGCCATAGTAAAGAAAAAGGTTGCAATTGATGATGGAATTAAAATGTTTATTATGAAAATATAGGCTGTGCTTTCAAAAAGCGTTCCACAACAGGTTGTAACGAACACTGATAAAACATACACAAAAAGCATAATAAACAAGCCAATAACCATAAGTTTAACTAATTCGTCAGTGTATCCACTAAACGTATTATTCCAATCCTTATTTAGTGCAAGCCCAAGTGCATTGATTATTAAGCTTAAAATCATTGCACCTATATATGGTGAAATATAGGTTGTAAGCCCTGATAAAAAATTGCTAAAAAAGCGGTCCTTAATTGATATTGGTAACGAATAAACCATATCCACTAATGATTTTTTGTGAAGATGATTGAATGTGTTTGTGGCTATGCTTAATCCAAGCAATACAGATACTGCCATACATAAAACAGCAATTACTCCATACACTGCTAAGTTTTCACCTGAGTTTGCATCAAAACTATTGATAGATACAGTAAGAAATAACGGCAAAGAGATAAGTTGTAGAATTATTAACATGATAAATATTTTCTTGTTCTGTTTAAATTTAAAAGAAAAGTTAATCCAAAATGGACTTTTCTTATTTATTTTCAAGGGAGTTGAAGTCATAGCCCAATACCTCCATTTCATATATAAAGATTTCCTCAAGTGTCAACGGAATAATATCCATAACAACAGGGTTTTTCGCTTGTATCTTTTGTTTTATCAGCTCTGTATCGCCCTTAACTATAATATGGTAAACGCTTTGCGACTTCTCAAAATGCAAAATCTCAAGCCCATCTCCAGCAAGCTCCTCAATAGTATAGTTCTGTGGTAGATTTTCAGAAATCTGTGGAAACACAACCTGTACCTTGTGAACATTACCCTTAACGCTATCTAAATCCCTTGAGAATACGATTTTACCCTCATGCAACAATGCAACAGTATCGCACAGCTCATTTATTTCCTTTAGGTTATGCGATGAAATAATCGTTGTAAGCTGTCTATCAAGCATCGCATCAACTAACATTCGCTTAACTATAATTCGCATAGTCGGGTCTAATCCGTCAAAAGCCTCATCAAGAAGTAGATAATCTGTCTGGCAAGCAATGGCAATAATTACAATCGCCTGACGTTTCATACCTTTAGAAAATGTGCTAAGCTTTTTATCCTTAGGCAGATTTATTGTCGAACGCATCTTCTCAAAAAGCTCCTCCGAGAAATTTGGATAGTAATCTTTATAAAAGTTTTTAAGCTCAATTAATGTATATGTTGAAAACTGAACAGTTTCATCATTTACGAAAAACACACGCTTTTTTGTTTCAACATTATCATAAATTGTATCACCATCAACCGTTATATTCCCTCCCTCTTGATTATAAATCCCCGAAATCAATCGCAAAATCGTTGATTTACCAGCACCATTTGAGCCTAGCAGACCAAAAGCTGTGCCTTTATCAATAGTAAGGTTGATCTTATCCAGTACAACAAAATCATCAAACTTTTTTGTAATTTCCTTTAGCTCAATCATAATTTCACCCCATCAATTCTGATTTTAAGTTCATCTCTAGATAGCCCTGACTGCAATGCCCCCCTGACACAGACATCAAATTCCTCAAGTATATGCTCTTTCATAGCTGATTTATTCGTTTTTGCAACAAAGCTCCCACGTCCCGAAAGTGAATATATAATCTTATTCCTTTCAAGCTCCTGATAGGATTTTGCTACGGTATTTGGATTAATATTAAGTTCCTTCGACAAGTTTCGCACACTCGGTAGCTGTTCATTTTCAACCAAAACGCCTTTAATAATCAGCTCAATTACTTTCTTATAAACCTGTTCATAAATAGGTATTCGGCTTTGTAGGTCAATATTAAACATAATTTAACAACCTCCTTCTTGCGTATTAGGTGTACTAAATGAAGTATTACGCTTATTGTATCACTACTTTTTCCATTTGTCAAGAGCAAATAATAGTTTTTCTTACATTTCCCAAAATTCATTCCACCCTTACCCTTGACGCAATTTAGCAATAAAGATTGAATAACCTCTGAAAATGTACTATAATGTTTGTATAATAACTTTCAGCAAGGAGAATAAAATGGAATATATTCAAAAAAATAATGACATAATAGTATGGCAAGACGATTTCAACCTTGATGAAACGCTTGATTGTGGACAGGCTTTCCGTTGGGAAAAAGTGAATGGCGATTTTGATTGCACATACAGTGGATTTTTCCTCAACAACCCCCTCACTATTTCAGCAAACAATGACCAGTTTATTTTTCATAATACCTCTGAACAGGATTTTCTTAATATTTGGGTGAATTATTTCGACTTTGAAACTGATTACAATGCTATAAAAAAGCTACTCTCAAAAGATGAAACGCTGGCAAAAGCCTGTGAGTTCGCTGGTGGCATAAGGCTTTTACGTCAGGATAAATGGGAGGCTCTTTGCTCCTTTATTATCTCCCAAAATAATAATATTCCACGAATTAAGGGGATTATTTCACGACTTTGTGAGCATTATCAAGGCTTTCCCACTCCTCAACAGCTTGCCACTGAAAATGTTGATTCTCTCTCATTTCTTCGTGCAGGCTTTAGAGCAAAGTATATTCTTGACGCATCAAGGCTTGTTGCAACTGGTGAACTAGACTTGGATAAGGTCGCTACTATGCCGATTGATGACGCAAGGAGGGCTTTGATGACTATAAAGGGAGTTGGACCAAAGGTTGCTGAATGTGCCTTGCTTTTCGGTATGTATCGCATAGAAGCATTCCCCGTTGACGTTTGGATAAAGCGTGTGCTTGAGCAATACTACCCCGATGGCTTTCCCGAATTCGCAAAAGAAGTTTCAGGAATTGCACAGCAGTATCTTTTCCACTACATAAGAAACCTACAAAAAAATACACCCATTAAAGTGTAATTTCCCCTAAATAAAGTTGTATTTTATGTAAAGCCACGAGTTACTGTGGGTTTGTCTAGTTGATTGACTAATTGTTACAAAAAGATGTCTAATAGATTAATTTTTTTCCTTTACAGAATGTATTATTCTGTTTTCAACAATTTTAAACCTTTGTTAAGCTTGAAAAACTCGTAGTTTTCAACCATTTCAACATAGTTTTCAACAGTATTTCATTGAGTTTTCAACCGTTTCAACAGAGTTTTCAACATAGAATTGAACAAATAAGTTATTACACAGCGTATAAATGTAAGATAAGCGAATATTATTCCTTGAATTGTTAATACTCTTAGTAATTAGTATTATCTTGGAGGTTTTTCTATATGATAAAAGGTGTCAACAAAAAGATTGTTGAAATAAATAACCCTAAAAGCCTTTATTTTGAAAAGGCAATACTCTATATAAGACCAAGTATGTCGGATATTCCTGCAAAACTTCTCTCACAAGAGGCTCAAAATTATCTCAAAAGTATATTCCCTCCTGAGAAAAAAAATAAGCTCTACTCATTAAGAATAGTGCTTATCTCTGTTTCAATAATCGCAGTTGTAGGCGTGGCTTGTTTGCTGTTTGCAAAGTTGGCTTAATAGGTGTCTCCGACGGATTTATAATGAGGGCGTTGCCCTCAAACTCCTACCAAATGGATATTATCCCTTTGGAAACCCATTATAATGGGGAGTCCAGAGGGAATTATTCCCTCTGGTGGGGTTTGGGGCAAAGCCCCATTAAAATCGTCGAAGACACAATTTTTTACCTATTTAGCAACATCACGATTCTCATATATTGTAAATCTAAATTTAATATCCTCATGACTTCTTGTTCCAGTCATCGCCACTTGTCGCCAGTTGCACAGTTTATCAACATTCGGAAAAAAGGTATCGGCATCGCTTGAATCTTCAATTTTCGTGATAAGAGCTATTTTGCAATAATCCAAAAACTGCTCATAAATTTTCTGCCCACCGATAACGAAAACATCATCAGTATTGTACTCCTTAACTGCCTCCAGCACCTCTGCAACAGAATTACATACTATTGCACCGTCAATCTTCAAAGCCTTATCGGTCGAAAGAACAATGTTCACCCTGTCCTTTAGTGGCTTTCCGTTCGGCATGGATTTAAGCGTATTATGCCCCATAATTACTACCTTATTAATAGTAGTATCCCTGAAAAATTTCATGTCCTCAGGTATATTAAACAGGAGATTTCCCTTGCAACCAATCCCCCAGTTTTTAGTAACTGCAACTATAATTTTCATATTCCCTCCACTATTCTGCTACTGGAATTTTTTTATCAAGTGTATGAAACTGATAATTTTCTATATCGAACGAATTAACTGTAAATTTATAGAAATCATCAATGCTTTTATCGATTTTGAATTTTGGTGCATCGAAAGGCTTTCCCCCTATTACTTCCTCAACAATAGGTATATGCCTATCGTAAATATGTGCGTCAGCGATTACATGAACCAATTCGCCCACCTCAAGCCCACTCACCTGTGCAAACATATGCATCAAAACTGCGTACTGGCACACATTCCAATTATTCGCAACAAGCATATCTTGTGAACGCTGATTCAATATAGCGTTTAATTTTTTGCCCACAACATTAAAAGTCATGCTGTACGCACACGGATATAACCCCATCTCATGCAAGTCTTGAAAGTTGTATATATTTGACATTATCCGTCTGCTTAATGGATTATTTTTCAAATCGTACAATATCCTATCGACTTGGTCAAACATTCCTTCCGTATACTCATGCTTTATTCCAAGCTGATAACCGTACGCTTTGCCAATTGTTCCGTTTTCATCAGCCCAAGCGTCCCAAATATGACTATTCAAGTCGCTGATATTATTGGACTTTTTCTGCCATATCCACAAAATTTCATCAATCGCTGACTTAATTGCAGTTCGCCTAAGAGTTAGTATTGGAAACTCCTTTGATAAATCATATCTATTAACAATCCCAAACCTTTTTATAGTATGTGCTGGCGTGCCGTCGCTCCATTTTGGGCGAACATCATAATCAGTATCCCAAAAGCCATTTGTCAATATATCTTTGCAGTTTTGAATAAAAATCATATCTGCACAACTCATTTTTACTTTCCCCTTTTTAGTTTATATTTTATTATATCATGTATTTTCACTTTTTTCAACAATTTTTTATTCTATCATCTTAATATTTTAACAAATTTTTTGTTATATACATACAACTTTTTCACACATAAATTTATAGTTTTGTTAATAACTCATTAAAAATCTGTGGAGTTAACGCATTAGCCACAATTTATTAATTGAAATATGTTTTAAAACATATAGTAAAGTGTTAATATAATGATACCGAATGCAAAACTAACGTAAGGAGAAAATATTATGAAAAAACTTGGTACAAAATTAACTGTAAGAGTATTGCTAATGCTAACTGTCGCTGTTCTTTTATGCACCGCTATCAGTTATTTTAATAACGAAAAATTAATGGATGACACTCTTAATGATTTATGCGATAATTCATTAAATGTATTAGAACTTTCTATTGCTGGGCAAGAAGAACAGTCAAAAACTATCGCAGAAACCCTGTCAAAAGATGATGAACTTTCTAAAGCTATTTCAGCAAATAACTCTGAAAAAATCAGTAAAATCTTGTCAGAGTTAATATATGAAAATAGATTTAATGTGGAGTACATAACTATTACAGATGCTGATGGCAATGTAATTCTTCGCTCATATAATGACGAAAAGGGCGATTCCATTATTAATCAATCCAATGTTTCAGAGGCTTTAAAGGGCAATATTACAACTGTTACTGCTGAGGGAACTCTCATTAAACTTGCTGTAAGAACAGGTGCTCCTGTAAAGTGGAACGGCAGTGTTGTTGGAGTTGTTTCTGTAAGCTATCCACTTGATGACCCAGAGTTTCTGGATTCGCTAAAAAGTGCTACAAATAACGAATATACAGTATTCCTCAAGGATGAAGGAATTAACACTACGATTATTCAAAATGGTAATAGGCAAATTGGCACAAAGCTTGACTCTAAAATAGCTAAAACTGTTTTGGAGAAAAAGGAAGAATTCGCTGGTGAAACTGAAATACTTGGCGAAAAATATGTAACAAAGTATAAACCTATACTAGACGCTGATGGTAAACCTATTGGAGTTATTTTTACTGGAATGAGAATACAACATATTTCAGATGCACAAAATCAGGCAGCATTAATAAGTGTCCTCGTATTATTAGGCTTATTTATTATAGGTACTTTATTGACATTGAGAATAGTTTCAAGACTTGTCACAAAGCCAGTTGGTGGTTTAACAAAAGCTATTACAAGGCTCTCAACGGGTATGCTAGATATTTCTATTAATTACACGTCATCTGATGAATTAGGTACTCTTGCCGATTCACTAAGGTCAACTATAAGTATGCTTAAACTCTATGTAAGCGATATTTCAAGCAACCTTGAATTAATGGCTTCTGGGGATATGACTAATGAAATAACACAGGATTATATCGGCGATTTTATTCCTATTAAGGATTCACTTGTGAAGATTTCAGAATCACTTAATAAGTCATTAGGTTCAATTACTCTTGCTGCAGAACAGGTTAATTCGGGTGCAGACCAAGTCGCATTAGGTGCACAAACGCTCTCACAAGGTGCTACCGAACAGGCAAGTTCAATTCAAGAGCTTTCAGCGTCAATCGTTGAGGTTTCTTCTCAGGTTAACGAAAATGCTAAGAATGTACAGGTTGCTAACGAATCCGTAAATGATGCTGGAGATGGTATAAAAGTAAGTAACGACCATATGAAAGAAATGCTACTTGCTATGAGCGAAATTAACGATTCCTCAGCACAAATTGCTAAGATAATTAAGGTTATTGATGATATAGCGTTCCAAACAAATATCCTTGCTCTAAATGCTGCTGTTGAGGCTGCAAGGGCAGGTTCAGCTGGTAAGGGCTTTGCTGTGGTTGCTGATGAGGTAAGAAACCTTGCGTCTAAGAGTGCTGATGCTGCAAAACAAACTACTGCCTTGATTGAAGGCTCTGTTCAAAGCGTTAAACGTGGTACAACAATTGCTGAGGAAACAGCAACTGCTTTGCAAGAAGTTGGTATACAGGCTTCTATGGTTGTTGATACTATTGAAAAAATTAATGAGGCATCCAAAGAGCAAGCTAGTGCATTACATCAAATTACACAGGGTATCGACCAGATTTCTGCTGTTGTTCAGACAAACTCAGCTACTTCTGAGGAAAGTGCTGCTGCAAGTGAAGAACTTTCAGGACAGGCTGCAACATTACAACAAGAGGTTTCACAGTTCAAGTTAAGAAATATTTCTAGTAAGAATAATTTCTTTGACGATGACCCAATTCCTGAAAAACGTAAAAGGAAAATAAACTTAGACTTTGATGATGATTTCGATTTATCAAGCACACCTCCACCAAGAGCTAAGAAGATAAATCTAGGCGACGACAAATATTAACACATAACTAAAACAGGGTTGAAGTAAAATTCAACCCTGTTTTTTGCGTTTAGGGAAAGTTGTGTCTGCGACGGATTGTAATGGGGCGTTGCCCCAAACCCCACCAGAGGGAATAATTCCCTCTGGACTCCTCATAACTATAAGAGCTTACTAATTTGCGAATAAGCCCTCATTAAAGGAAAGTCAAAGACAGTTTTTATTTACTCATATCATCAATAAACCCTGTAAACTTATCAATTATTATATCCCACTGATAGTTTTTATCAACATAATCCTTACCATTATTGCCCATAGATTTTCTTAAATCCTCATTATTTATAAGCAAATCAAGACATTCACAGAAATCCTCATTCCCATAAAAGTACAGTCCACCATTGCTTTTCTCACAATGCCCCTTTAAAACAGCACAATGCCCACTCACCAAAACAGGCTTTCTAAACTCAAATGCCTCAAGCACAACAATTGAAAGGCTTTCAAAATGTGATGGCAGAACAAAAAGCTCACATTCACGCAAAACTGCGTACTTTTCTTCCTCAGATACAAA
>CAZSZG010000049.1:7469-11040 GCA_964610805.1 uncultured Oscillospiraceae bacterium | reverse complement strand
ATTTTGAAAAAAAATTATGACAAAATGGATAAAATGATTATAAAACCCTTGTCAAGAGTTTTAAGATATAGTATAATATATCATGTATGCTATGCATGAAAAAATATAAGGAGGCAGGATAATGGCTGATTCAGTCAAAGCAAAAGAACAAAATAAAAAAATACCTAAAATTACTCTAGATTCTACCAGAAAAGGTTTTAAAAATTGGGCTTATAAAAACAGAATTTATATTTTAGCCTTTTTTATTCCAGTACTAATTGCCTATATTGCCTATGCAATGTTTGACATTTACCCTTTCGGTGATAATTCAGTTCTAGTATTAGACCTTAATGGTCAGTATATCAATTACTTTGAAGCGTTGAGGGATGCTTTTTGGGGAGATGGAAGCATTTTCTACAACTGGTCAAGGAATCTTTCGGGCGAGTTTATGGGTATAATCGGGTACTACCTAGCTAGCCCATTCACTATAATAGTTATGCTTTTGCCACGAACAATGATTTTGGGTAGCGTGCTTATTATGCAACTTAGCAAAATTGGTGCGGCGGGCGTTGCTTTCTGTTTATTTATGCAGAAAGGAAAAAATGCAAAACCAATTAATGCTCTAATATTTTCAACAATGTATTCGTTAATGGCTTATACAGTCACACAGCTTATGGACCCTATGTGGATTGACGGTCTTGTGTTCCTACCACTAATAATGTTAGGCATTGAATATCTTGTTGATTCCGACAAAAAAATCAATTTTATTATTCCACTTGCATTAATGTTTATAGCGAACTTTTATATAGGATACATGGTAGGAGTGTTTACATTACTTTACTTCCTATACTATGTTTTCTTTGGCTCAACCAAACTAAAACGCAATGCTTATGATATATTCGGTATATTCTTAAAGTTTGGTGCGTGCACTGTGATAGCACTGATGTGTGCAGCAGTAATGCTATTACCTGTATATTATTCATTGAAATTAGGTAAATTTGACTTTACAAAACCAGATTTCTCATTTAAACTTCAGTTTATAGCAGCGGATTTCTTCCCTAAATTATTGCCGTCAAGCTATGACACGGTAAGAAATGAGGGTATGCCATCAATTTATACAGGACTTTTAACAATATTGATGTTACCGTTGTTCTATATGAATACAAAAATATCTGCAAAACAGAAGATAGGTAAATCACTTCTTGCAGTAGCAATATTTTTCAGTATGTATATAAAGCCACTTGATATGGCTTGGCATGGATTTCAAGTTCCAAACTGGCTTCCGTACAGATACTCATTCCTATTCTCATTTGTAATTATTACGATGGCAGCGGCTGCGTTTGAGAATATTGAGGGAATTAGCAAGAAAGCTCTTGGTGGTACTGTCTTTGGGCTTATTGCGTATTTATTGTATATTGATAAGCAACAATTTGAGTATTTAGATAGCATGAGTGTAATTTGGTTCTCAATTGCTTGCATTGCAATTTTTGCATTGTTTGTTCATGGTATTATAGAAAATCCTAGAAGCAAGGCTATACCAATTGCACTATTGTTAATTATCAGTGTAGAACTTGTTGTTAATACTAATCAAACATTTAAAGATATTGATAAAGACGTAACATACAGCAAACATTCATCATATTATCCAGCGATAAATGCAGGTCGAGAGGTTGTAGATGGAATTGAGAAAAATGATGACTCACTGTTCAGGTCTGAGAAAACTTATTTCAGAAATTCAAACGACGCTATTGCAATGGGACTAAAGGGTATATCGCACTCGTCCTCAGTTATGAATACTAAGGCTCTTAATTTTATAAAAGCTTTGGGATATGACGCTAGTAGTTTCGATTCTCGTTATATCGGTGCAACTCCTGTTGCTGACTCTTTATTCGGTATTAAATATGTTCTCGACAAGGAAAAAGAGGGGAAAGCAAAGGTAAGTGAGTTGTATGAGCCTATTTATGAGTATCAAGTCAAGAGTGAAGATGGAAAAACTGTAAAGGATACGATAACCACTTATCAAAATCCTAATGCTCTTTCAATTGGATATATGGCTGATGATGATATTTTACAACTTGGAAAGCTTTCATCAACAAATCCTTTTGAAAATCAGAATAATCTTTTAGGTTCTATTACAGGGGATTCGGATAATAGTTACTTTAAGGAATTGACACTGAATGGTTCGCCAACACTTAATAATGTAACTCAAAGTGCATATGGCGACCAAACTAAATATACAGCAGGTACAGGCGACCCTACTGTTGAATATCATTTCCATGCTAAATCTGACGAGCCTATTTATATGTTCTTGTACACTAAAAACCAAAAGAAAGTAAGAGCATGGGTAAGTACACAGAAGAATGAAGATGGTGAGTTCATAACAGGACAATTCACGGATCTTGGAGATTACTTTGAAGGCCATGATTACAGTATTTTAAAAGTAGGTAATTTTAAAGCTGGTGAAGAAGTCGCATTAAGGTTGACTATTAAGAATGAATATACTATAATTGATGAGCCATATTTCTATTACCTTGATGTAGATAAGTATAATGATGCTATGGAATCACTTAAAACTCAACAGTTAAATATAACTGATTGGAGCTCTACAAAGATTAAGGGTACAATTGAGGCTGGTAATGGACAGGTTATGATGACTTCTATTCCATATCAGCCAGGCTGGACTGTTAAGGTTGATGGCAAAAAGGTTGAACCAGTTATGCTTGCAGACGCAATGATGGGTGTCAAGATTCCTGCTGGTACTCATGATATTAAGATGACATTTGTGCCTCAGGGCTTTACTCCTGGCTTAATTCTTGCGATACTTGGCGTTGGTTGTATTGTGCTTATTTATCGTTATGACAATAAGAAAAAGGTAAAGGCAAAAACAAAGAAGTAGTAACTGTTAAAGATAATAATTAGTGAGGGCATTTTTAACAGAATGTCCTCACTTTTTTTCTGAAAGGAGATACAAAATGACTATTCAATATGAGATTGGCAATAGTTTATATCTGAATATTACAAATAAGTGTCCGTGCAATTGTGAGTTTTGCATAAGAAGAAATGGCGACAATGCCTACGGTTCAGACCCATTATGGCTTGAACATGAGCCAACGCTTGAAGAAATTTATGAGGTTCTTGATAAGGTGGATTTGAGTAAATATAAAGAAGTCGTGTTTTGTGGATTCGGTGAGCCACTCGAAAGGCTTGACACTGTTATTAAGGTTTGTCAATATCTTAAAAAGAAAAATTCCCCTCCAATTCGTATCAATACAAACGGTTTATCCGATTTGATTAATAAAAAGCCTACTGCCCACCTGTTCAAAAATTTAGTTGATGTAATTTCCATAAGCCTTAACGCAGGTACAGAAAAAGAATATCTTAGGGTTACTCAACCCAAGTTCAATGAAAACGCTTTCAAAGCTGTCCAAAATTTCGCTGTTTCCTCTAAAACATTCGTTCCCAAAGTCATTTTTACCGTCGTTGATGTTATCTCTACTAACGAAATAAATCTTGCACAGGAAATCGCTAACAGCCTAGAAATTCCCCTCAGAATCCGTAAATACGACTGCTAAGGTCAAGTGATAAGGTCAAG
>CAZSZG010000049.1:0-7369 GCA_964610805.1 uncultured Oscillospiraceae bacterium | reverse complement strand
AAATGGATAATAATAAAACTGACTGCAAAACAAAATATCCGATTTTCTTCATACATGGAGCAGGTTTTCGTGACCGTAATTGGCTTAATTATTGGGGCAGAATCCCTACGGCTCTAACTCGAAATGGCTGTCAGATACACTATGGAAATCAAGACAGTTGGGCAACAATTGAAAATAACGCATTAGTTTTGAAAGAACGTATTCAAGAGGTTTTAACAGAAACTGGAGCAGAAAAAGTCAATATCATTGCTCATTCAAAGGGTGGTCTAGAGGCAAGATATATTATTTCATCCCTCAAAATGTCAGATTCTGTAGCAAGCTTGACTACGATAAGTACCCCTCATCATGGTTCAGAAACTATGGATTTAATTTGTAGGTTTCCCACTTTTTTATTTAAAATAACATCTATTCTTGCTAACTTATGGTTTAGGATATTAGGCGATAAAAACCCTGATTTTCACCATGTTTGCAGGCAATTTACTACTTTTCACGCAAAGGAATTCAACCAATGCAACAAGAATATTGAGGGTGTTTATTACCAAAGTTATGCTGGAGTGATGAATAATTCTTTAAGTGATATCATTATGGTTATTCCACATTTTGTTATAAATATCATTGAGGGAGAAAGTGATGGACTTGTCACACCTAAATCAGCGAAATGGGCAAATTTTAAAGGAATATTAAGAGGAAGTACAAGTCGTGGCATCTCTCATGCTGATGAAGTAGATTTAAGAAGAAGAAAACTTTGCAAGAAAAGAAAAACTGGATGCGTGAATGACATTTGTGACGTATATTTGAAGATTGTAAGGGATTTAAAAAAGCTCGGATATTAAATTATACATAATCTCAGGAGGATATTATTGTGAAGATAACAAGGTTATTGAGTATAATTTCCATTTTATTTTTATCAAATATAGTGCTAATTATAAACCAACTTCAGAATTATTTTATACTTTGTGCCATCGTAATAGTTTTATCTTTTATATTTTTCGTTTCTTACAATGTTAATCCAAGATTTAAACGGAAGAACATAAAGCGTTTAGAAGTATTAATCGGTGGACGTGAACTGATAATAAATGCCTATATTGTTTTTATATTAGCTATTTGCTTAAATATTTACTTTTTCACAAAAACAGAGTTTGCTTTACCAATTATTATAACCAACATGATATTTACGCTTATCGTTCTTTATATCATGCTGTTCAACGGTACAATACGTTTTATTTCTACATCCACACAAATAAGCGTTATAATGCGAGCTATATTGTTTTTTACATGGTGGATTCCTGTTGCAAACTTCTTTGTATTTTTGCACTGTTGTCGTGTTATTAAACGAGAATACTTATTCGCTATGGCAAAAGATGAACTAAACGAAAGCAGAAAAGACAGTGATGTATGTAAAACTAAATATCCACTTTTACTTGTTCATGGAATATTTTGGAGGGATTGGCAACTATTCAACTATTGGGGGAGAATTCCAAAGGAGCTTATCAGAAACGGTGCAACTGTATTTTATGGTAATCAGCAATCAGCAGCACCCATGATAATTTGTGCAACGGAGCTAAAAAATCAAATCCTCAGCATTGTTGAAAAGGAGAATTGTGGAAAGGTTAATATCATTGCTCACTCAAAGGGTGGTTTAGACGCAAGATATGTGATAAGCAGTTTGGGAATGGATGAATATGTTGCATCTTTGACAACAATTGGCACTCCACATGGTGGAAGTAGCTTAGTGGATAAAATATTATCTAAAGTTCCAGATTCGGTGGTAAATATAGTTGCAAAAAGATATAACAGTATTTATAAGAAGTTAGGGGATACAGAGCCAGACTTTTACAGTGGAGTTTGCGACTTGACAACCGAGCAATGCACGCAATTTAATGAAACGGTAGTTAACAAAGAAAACGTGATATATCAGAGCTATGCTTCAAAGATGAGCGGGTTTTTTAGTGCGAGTTTCCCATTAAACATTGGGTACGCAATGTTGAAACGCATGGACGGTGAGAATGATGGTTTTGTTTCTGTGGAATCTTCAAAATGGAGCGATTATCTTGGTAGCTTTAAGACTAATCGAAATAGGGGAGTTTCACATGGAGATATGATAGATTTAATGAGAAAAAACATTCATGGATTTGATGTTTGTGAGTGCTATGTCAGCCTAGTTAAAAAGTTGAAGTCAATGGGATTATAAGATATAAGGCTTGTTTATAAGACAGATTACCTTTAGATTTCCCAAAAGTATTAGTGAGAATATCTTTAGTAGAATGATTAATTACTGAGAAAAGTTATCATTAAGCACATCTTGAGAAAATTTTATTATGTATTCTTTTTTGATATTTTGATTGATATTTTCATCATAAATTCCTGATGAGTATTCCTCCAAAAATGGTTTAATATAATCTCCATCATACTTTATCATATATTCATAGGAATATTCCAAGAAATCAAAATAGTTTAAGGCTATCAATTTTTCTAAAGCTTCTGTCAGCTTTTCATCTTCCTTATGCTTATTAATATCTTTAGTCAAAATAACAACGGACTTTCTGTTTTCCAGATACAGTATAGCTTCTGTGTTGACGCTATATACTCCATCTCCATGATTAGTAACCCTATAAGTATCTTTTGGGATTATTCTTTTATAAGTATCAATTACTTTATTGGCATAAGTGACTTTAATTTTATTTTTAGAATAAACAGATTCTCCCTCATGATTATATCTTTGTTGGCGATAGATATTAGTAATTCTATATTCTGTATCGAAAACATCTGGTTTTTGATAGTGATGTGAATCTGAAGTATTTACATTTATTCTAGAAATCGTATTATGTGGCGATATTAACAGCTTTGCAACGTAAAGGAAAACTAATACAATTACTAACGAAAAGCATCGTACAACAACTAAAGTTTTTCTTATAGTATCAGATTTAGCCTTGTTTTCAAAAGCGTTTAAGAAAATAATATATATTAAGATGACTGAAATAATATTAAATAATAATCTGTATAGCGATAATTCAAATGATAAATTCTTTGTCACATCAGGCATTGAAATATATATGTATTTTTCATTCAAATAGTTTATTAAATCCATTCCTTGCTTTGTTTTATAAATTGATAATACTGCATATATCGCTGATACAACAATCAAAATTACAGTAGATAAAATCACTTTTTTATTAAGCTTAATCTTCTTTCCAATAGCCAACCTTTTGTAAATAATTAAAAAAAGCATTGCTGTAAATAATAAATCTAAAACAAAATGAATTGCGTCAACATATAAAAGTGGAGGAGTTAAGAGCATTACTCCATCTAATATTAATCTTATGAGTAATATTTTAACAGAGCAGATAAGTATATCTCTAAAGTATTCGCTTGTAAAAACATAACGCTCGCTGAAAAAAATCCATTTGCAAATTAATAGTACTGCCGAAACACAAAGTAATATCCATAATAGCTTTGTAAAAAAATCAGGCAAGTAATTATATGCGACATTCATTAATCGTACATCAAATAGATTTTTAGGATAATTCCCAAAAACAAAAAAGCAAAACTCAAGTAGTGTTAAGGTTAAAATTGGCGTTATATGTCTGCGAACTTTCATCATTTCTGTTATCATCTTTCTTAGTCAGATTTTAAATTATTAATATTTATTTAGCAAA
The DNA here is from genome assembly GCA_964610805.1 of uncultured Oscillospiraceae bacterium. Lineage (GTDB taxonomy): Bacteria > Bacillota > Clostridia > Oscillospirales > Ruminococcaceae > JAAYPV01. The sequence goes on along the minus strand of CAZSZG010000049.1, from coordinate 3,713 downwards.
TAAGCTTTATTAAATCCTCTAGAATTGTTTTTACTGGAAATGTTTTAATTATTTCATTATACTATTTTACACGCTTAGCTGTCAAGGCATTAAAGGTCGTTCTTATCTGACGTTTTCAAGAAAGTTTCAGGATACTGGGAACGATACTTTCCAGGTGTTATTCCCATATACTTCTTAAAGGTTTTGATAAAGTGGCTATGCGTGCTGAACGCAAGATAATATCCGATTTCTGTGGAGGAATGTTCCGAATAATGTAACATATTTGTTGCAGCCTCAATTTTCTTTTTCATTATATATTCGCTTGGTGATATTCCAATTTGTTCCTTAAATAATCTTCTGAAATGTGCTGGAGTAACTCCAGCATATTTTGCCAGGTCTTGGATTTCAATTTTATAGTGAAGATGTTCATAAATGTAGTCCAAAGCCTTTCTTATGGTTTCTGTGAGATGTTTTCCAGAGCCTAAAATACGCATTCTATCTGTAAAATCATAAACCATAGACTCATGGAGGGATGAAACTTGTTGCACAGATGTGCATTTATCAGTTCCCTTAATATACAAATCACCCAAGCTATATGCCATTTCATATTCCATTCCACCCTCAATGCAAAAACGGGTAATCATTGCAACCGAAATAATCATATGGTATTTTATATTGCGTAGCTCATCGTCAGATAGACAGCCGTGACCACTGTTTGCGAGAGGTGTCATAATTTCACGAAGCTTTTTTAAATTGCCTTGTTGCACATATTTGTAAAATTCTGTTTCCTTTTTCGGTGATGTATGAGTAACAGTATATTCCCTTTGGAGAAATGTTTCATGCGTTAACAATTTATCAATATTATCCATATAACATTTCCTTTCCTTTTCGTACCTTTATGTTATGTAAAATATTCATATAATGTGCGATTTATGATATAAATGCTTGATTAGTGATATAAAACTTTTGGTGTTTCTGACATTATTAAAGTGTTAAGAAAATCGATATGAGTGTTAAAATCAAAAGATGTATATTAAAATTACATTATTGAAAGGGGAAAAAAATGAACATTAAAAAGTTTAGTGCAATTGGAATGGCTGTTGTGATGCTAACAAGTGCTTTAGGCTCTCTTACTGTTAGTGCAGCAGGCAGAACACTCACGCAAAACGAAATTGGTACGATCGGTAGCTATAATTATGAATTTTGGACGGACGTGCAACCAGGTTCAAGTGGTAATAAGGCTACTATGACATTGAAGGGGGAGGGCTCTTTTACCTCTGATTATGACACTACTGGCAATAAAAACACTCTAATGCGTACAGGTAAGAAATTTGGTGGAGCGACTGAAGCGGGAAAAACTCATAGCCAAATGGGAAATATCGTGCTTGATTATGAAGTTGACTACAATCCTCAAATGGCAGGTGCGTCATATATGTGCGTATATGGCTGGACTAGGGCAGACAATAATGCTCCTCTTGTTGAGTATTATATTGTTGAAAGTTGGGGCGAATGGGTGCCATCTACTGGCTTTAAGGGCAGTGCTATGATTGGTGGAGAAGAGTATAATATTTATGAAAGTGACCGTATAAACCAACCATCTATAATCGGTGACACAACATTTAAACAATATTGGAGTATTCGTGCAAATAAAAAGGGTAATGGTGTTATAAAAAATACTATCCCAGTAAGCGAACATTTCAAGGCTTGGGAAGCTAAAGGCATGAAGATGGGCTCATTGTATGAAGTTACTCTATGTATCGAGGGTTATAACAGCAGAGGTACTGCTGATGTTATGAAAAATGAGGTAACAATAGGTGGCGAGTATGTACCTATCGATCCAGAAGTTCCAGTAGAACCAGAGATTCCAGAGGATGGAATATATTACAGAAACACTTTTGAATCTGGTGCTGAAAGTTGGGCATCAAGAGGTGATAGCACTGTGGCAGTTTCCAAAGGTAATGGCTTAAACAAGTCAAGTGGTCTTGCTATTACAGGGCGAACAGACACATGGAATGGTACGGGGAAAACTCTTTCCACTGCGTCATTTGTTCCAGGTAATGAATACAGCCTTAGCACATGGGCTATGCATACGGGAACGGGCGATGAAAACTTTAGGTTAACACTTCAATGTGATGTTGGAGGGGAAACTGAGTATGTCACAGTTGCTGAGGGCATTGCGACTTCTGGAAAGTGGTTACTCCTTGAAGATAGAAACTTCACTATTCCAGCTGGTGCAAGTAATCTCTTGCTTTATGTAGAAGCATCTGATAACGCAACTCTTCCGTTTTATATAGACGAGGCATTCGCTGCAACTGCAGGAATACCTAATCCAGCATCGGATGATAGCGAAGATGTACCAGTGCCAGATAAAAAAGGCGATGTAAACGGTGATGGAAAGATAGACGGAGCAGACGTTAAAATGCTAAAGAGCTATATTCTTGGGGCTACTAAAAATTTAACAGATTATGAAGCAGCAGATATTGACGGCAACGGAAAAATAACAGCTATTGATGTTGCATTATTAAAAAAAAAGTTTTTCGGTAATGAAAGTATACCACCAGTGACAGAGCCACCAGTGACAAAACCTCCTGTTGTAACAGAGCCACCTGTGGTTGAAGATTCTCATACAATGTATGCAGATTTCAGACAGGGTCTTTCAAATACCTATTTTGAAAAAGCAGACGGTTGGTCCAACGGCGATTGCTTTGATTGCGTATGGCGTGCTGAAAATACTTTTTTTGCAGACAATGCACTAAACCTTAGAATTGATTCTGAGGCTTCACCAGAATACAACTATTCAGGTGCTGAGTATAGAACAAAGGAATATTATCACTACGGTTACTTTGAAACATCTATGAAGGCTATCAAAAATGATGGCGTAGTTAGCTCATTCTTTACCTATACAGGACCATATGATGAAGATCCATGGGATGAGATTGACATTGAAGTTCTTGGTAAGGATACCACTAAGGTTCAATTAAACTATTACACAAATGGGGTAGGAAACCACGAATATATGTATGACCTTGGATTTGATGCTTCACAGGGTTTCCATACCTATGGTTTTGATTGGCAACCTGATAAAATAACTTGGTATGTTGACGGAAAAGCTGTTTATACTGCTTATAATGACATTCCAAAAACTGCTGGAAAAATCATGATGAACACATGGCCAGGAACTGGCGTTGATGAATGGCTAAAGGCATATGACGGAAAGACACCTTTGACTGCACAATATCAATGGGTTTCTTACGACGAATCTAAATAATATTGTTAAACTCAAGGGATACTGTTATGGTATTCCTTGAGTTATTTTTATTTAATCAACTAATAACTGATATTCTCCGTAGTCTATATACTACGGAGCTTTCTAAAATAATTTTATTACATTGTATCATATTATTCTAGACATTGCAAGAATTTTGTGTTAAAATTGTACAGTGAAAATGGGGAATATTTAACTTGTAGGTGAAGTTCCTCCAACGTTTTGCTAGATAATAGTGACATTGCAGGGTGATATTCACCTTAATCAGAAAAAAGATAAAAGGCTGAGTGTGGGTGTGAATTCTATTGTAGTTTGTTATATCATATAAAACCTGAACACAACTTATTTTAACGCAAATAAAAATCTCTATAAACTACGCATTAACGTAATTTATAGAGATTTGGCGGAGAAGGAGGGATTTGAACCCTCGCGCCGGTCACCCGACCTACGCCCTTAGCAGGGGCGCCTC
>CAZSZG010000048.1:7520-11104 GCA_964610805.1 uncultured Oscillospiraceae bacterium | reverse complement strand
CAAGTACTTTTAAAATGACTTTTACAACTTTGTTCATTTTATTAATCCCCTTTTTATTTTTTCAATGAATTTCCCCGTACCCACTAATTTACCAAACTTAGAAAGTATTTTCATTGTTCTATATTACCATGACAGAAGTAAAAAGTCAATTATGATTAATAAACTAACACAGTAACTTTGTTAGCTTTCGCAATATCCTTAAATCAGAAACTTCATGCTTGTACTATATGGGCATAAATTTAATGTGCTGACCATATTATTGCAAGTTTGATATTATTTTAAAAGCTGTGAAATAGGAATATTAAGTTTTCTCATTTCATTTACAACTAATCTTGCAACTGCATTAGCACCTGTTTCTGTAAAATGAGTCATATCCGTTGTAGATAATGGAGTTGAAAGCAGATGATAATAGTAAGCCTTATCATATCCGATTGAATTATAATGTTCAACCATGAGGCTGTTTAAATCAATGCATGGTATTTTATAGGCAACTGCAATTTCTTTCATAGCATTGCAGTAATTTGAATAGCTATTTACGAATTTCCCGTTGCTGTAGGATTTAAGTGAAAGAGTTGTAGTCACAAGTATCGGTGTTGCACCTTTCTCAAGAGCCCCTTCTATGTACTGCTTGATATAATAATTAAATGTTCCCTCTTTATTAATATCACCTACAGGTGCATATCTTTCTGGATTACTTACAGCTGAATCATTGATACCAAACTGCACCATCAGATAATCGCCTTTTTTTATTGTACTAAGAATAGTATCAAGCCTTCCATTCTCTATGAAACTCTTTGAACTTCTACCTGCAATGGCTTGATTTGAAACTGTTACATTATCTGTAAAATAATCATCAAGGTATGCACCCCAACCCTGTTGTGGAGCATAGCTTGCACGATATGTCTGAACAGTTGAATCTCCAGCTATGTATATAACGGGCGTTTCATTTTCAGGTATTACAGGTGTTGTTTCAGGAATATATACTGGGGCTACTGGTTCTTCCGTTTTCACCAACTTAATATAATCAATATTTGGTGCTCCCTCTGCAACATTAGAAGTAACTTTTATTGTATTTACTCCTGCTTTTAGGGGAAGAACTATACCTCTATCAGCCCAATTTGTCCAACTCTCAGTAGGTAAAAAATCCTGTAACCAATAATCAAGGTTATCATTTACTTCCATTTTCATAACACGGTTAACAGCACTTCCATTCGCCACTCTAAAAGTAACAAGATAATTTCCACCCTCTGGAATATCAAGTGACCATTTTGCATAGCTACCCTTAACATTATTCAAATTAAGATAACTATCACTTTTAAATCCAGCGTTGGTGGTTTCTTTTATCCCTAGAAAAAATTCTGCATCTTTAGCATAAAAAAGCTTTTCTATCGGTACAAATTCTGAGCTTTTGCCAATAAGATAATTTGACATTATCTTGTAATCCAAAGCATTTACAGAGCCGTCAGCATTAAAGTCACTTTGATCTCTAGCAGTTAAGTCAGATTCATTAAAATTATGTTTTTTGTAGTAAATCATGTCAAATGCATTCAGTTTTCCATCTTTATTCAAATCCCCTAGTATTTCTATTTTGTCAGCAATTTCACTCTGCACCTGTGCTGTTTCAAGAATCCATTTCTGATCTTGAGTTTTAATATACTCCCATTCAAGAACATTTGCATTGGGTTCAGTACTGCCATTCAAAACACCAAGACAGCTTTTACTTGCAGATACTTTAGTAAGTATTACATATGTGCCGTCGCCATTATCATAAAATTTAAATAATTGTGCGTCACTATTTGTATTTGAATATATACCTATATTAGTTCCATTTTCTGCTTTTGCATATGCCACATCTAAAAGATATGTTTTGCCATCCCCAACCTGAGAATATATATAATAATATCCGTCACCAGCTGATTCAAGTTTCCATAAGTTTTGTTTTTGTGGACCATTTGCACCTAATTGATCAACATTTGTATTATCTGCCACAACTCCACCATTTACGTTTAGGTATAATCCTGATTTAGAATTCTTTATCATATATGTATAGTCTGTTGCAATTTCTTCCCCTACCACAGTATCAGCAGTTGTTTCACCCGAAAAGTCAACATCTAAAGCCACTAATCCAGCGAGTTTTGTTGCACCCTCATGATTCGGATGTAAACCATCAGTCATATAAAGAGCTGTTGTTGCACTCTGCCCGATAGACTTGCAATAATTATAGTACAACTTGTAAAGGTCAACGCACTGTATATTCATCTCACTTGCAATTGTTTTTAAAGTTCCTGAAAACCATCTTCCAGAGTTCTCATTAAGAACTGAATTGGATATATCGCCAACCCTGCCCTGTTGAGCAACCAAAATCACCTTTGCTCCCTTATCCATTGCTTGCTGTGCCATAGACTTTATAGTTGTATAATATTCATCTGTATTAGAATAATTTGTATCATTTATTCCAATAGAAATGAAATAATAATCGCCTGGTTTGATATACTTCATTATTGCATCAAATTGACCAGAATCCATAAAACCTTTTGCATATTGTCCACCTGTTGCCATATTTCTTACTTGAAACTTGCTATCTACAAATTGATTAAGCATCTGTCCCCAGCCACCTTGTGCACTTGTAGCTAATGGGTAATAATTACATACAGTAGAATCTCCGCAAAGCCAAATAGTCGGTGCCATCTCTGGATTATCCGAAATCCTATATATTTCAAGGGCACTCATAGTATATGCATAACCCTCTTTTCCTGGAGTTGCAAGAATATTTAGCTGTCCGTCTGTTATAGGTATCTGAAAAGTGTCCTTAGCATTATTGCCAGTCATATTCATAATTTGATAAACACCTTCAGCAGCAATGCTTGTTCTGTTTGTATTTCCTAAGGTAATAGTTATCTGATATAACCCATTTGGTAGATCTACATTGAATGTATTGTTGCTATTAGTCCCATGAGTTTTGAATTGAACTGCATCACTTAATGCACCCGAACCTGAAGCACTTACATTTGCCATATTGGATGGTGTATTAAAGCCGTATCCCTTTGATGAACTGTATCCGTCTGTTGCACTAACGCCGATATAACCGCTTTGAGTTCCTCCTGAACCAAAGTCAAACTTATAATCCGTTGTTGCTGCACTCATTTTGTCAGTGGGGAAAAGCGTAGCGAAGCTCAACAAAAATACTCCAGTTATAGCTGTGCTTAAAATTTTCTTGAAATTCATAATCATACTCCTCTAACATTGTATTTTTTACACTTATTTTGTAATTAGTATATGGACAACCTCATTTGCTAAAAGTTAGGTGCTTTTGTCAAATAGGGCATTGTACTTTTCGATACACCAAGTAGCCTGATTGCATCAATTCATTCTTTATGCCCTTGTAGATATTGCTATTTCCCTTTAAAAGTTAAGGCAATATCTCATAATTAATATTGCAAAATAGCGAAATTAGGCTTTAAGTAAACTACACATATTATATTATACTTATATATATATGTCAATAAAATCATCAGATTTCTTCAAAAGTTATTAACATATAATTATTTAATTATGCATTTTAAACAAAATTCGGCTGTGTGATG
>CAZSZG010000048.1:0-7420 GCA_964610805.1 uncultured Oscillospiraceae bacterium | reverse complement strand
TATTAACATATAATTATTTAATTATGCATTTTAAACAAAATTCGGCTGTGTGATGAATATATAGCTTCCCAAGTTTTACACAAACATTTTATGTAATATTGCAAATGAATTAATTTTATTGTAACCATTATGAACTACAAAGAGCATCTGGAAAGCCTTACTGCTAATCTGCCAGCGTATGAATTGTGAATTTTAGGTTGACGTTTGTTAATTTTTGTGATATGATTATGCGATATAGTTTTTAAGAGAGGATTATTCGTAATAATTTAGTTGGGGTGGGTAATTATGGCATCAATTAAAAAAATATTAGCAAGTACTGCTCAAAAGTTTGATTTAGAATTTATCAAGAGGGAGTGCTTAGTATACGGAACTTATGGAAATTATTCTGTGATAATAAAAGGTAGTGGCTTTACAAATAATAAGCAACACATAGTAATATCATTTTGTATTAAATATGGAAAAACGCCTGATTCAATATCAAAAATAAATATACCTTTGCCTGAGGGATATAGGGCGAATGTGTCTAATTTTAGATTAAGTATTTATATTCCTATAAAAGGAAGTAACAAGCATAATGAGGATTCATTATTTGTAGCATTGAGCAATCTTTTTGTGTTTTTTGAAACAAGAGCGTTTAGAAATTGTGATGATCGAGGGGTTGAAGGACCTACGGATATATACAAAACAAGAGGCGAATATTTGTTTTTAGGATTAGAGTCAGCCAGCTTACTTAGAACTTCACTTGATAAAGAGGCAGAAATAGATGCCCTAAGGGAAGAAAGATTATTACCTGGACTACTAGGTGCTTTACTTGGTGCTATTCTAGGTTCAATTGTTGTACTTCTCATAGCAAGGATTGGATATGTATGGGGTTTTATCTCTATATTAATGGGGGCTGTTGTGGTTTATGGTTATAAGTGGAAGGGTTTAAAGCTTTCCATAATAAGTTCTATATTAACAGTGCTTATTTGCACAGCTTTTTCATATTTTGTTTTTAGGCTTGACTTAGCACTGTCGATACATAAGGCTACTGAAATTGATGTAAGCATAGGGTTCTGCCTTGCGAATACTAAAACTATTTTAGAATTGGCAGGTTCTATGAGAACTTATTACACAAACATGGCAGTCTTAGTGGGTCCCAGTCTTTTGGGAGTAATCGTTGCGGTTGCATTTGAGCTTAAAGAACAAAAAGAACGGTTTAATTTGGAGAGGTTATAACTTCAACTTTTTTCTCCATAAAGGAAGATACAAAGAGCAACCCTTGTTAGAGATTTTCTCCGACAAGGGTTGCTCTATTCTCAATCACCCAAAAACAAAAACAGAACTCAACGACTTTATATTATTAATAAAATCAATTTAAAATAGGTTGTAACTGATTGCCACGTAAGGCACTTTCCATTGTGAGTGGAATAAGCTCATAGTCAGAAACTAGCGACGTTGGTTTGCTTGCGTAGTCATCTTGAGTTAATGGCACAAAGTAGTAATTCTTAACATTCATAAGTGAACCTAAGTTTTTGCAAGAACCAGCTAAGGCATCGTTTGTCGATACAGCCAATACCACAGGTCTTGAGTTTCTTATATGCGACTTAACAGCCATAGTAGCTGGTGTATCCGTTATGCTCATTGCAAGCTTTGCTAGCGTGTTTCCAGTACATGGTGCTACTATCATTATATCAGCCATTTTCTTAGGTCCGATTGGCTCTGCGTCCTCAATCGTAGCTATAACCTTTCTCCCACAAATCTCCTCCAATATCGCTACATTCTCTTCAGCAACCCCGAACCTTGTATTTAGGCTATATGAATTAAATGACATTACTGGTATTAATTCTGCTCCTAATTCTTTTAATATTCTCGCTTGTTTAAATGCTTTGTCGAATGTGCAAAACGAACCCGTCATGACAAATGCAATTTTTACTCCTTTTAAATCAATCATCAGCCATTCCCCTTTCGTTAAGAATGTTGAGGATTGTATACGCTATTATTTCACCAGAACTTATTGGTGCAACTTTACCTGGAAGCGAAAGTGCCCAAACAACCTTTATGCCTAGTGTTCCAGCTGTTTCAAAATCAACTCCTCCTGGTTTAGATGCAAGGTCAATTATCAATGCATCTTTTTTAGCAGATGTCAAAATTTCCTCATCAAAGATAAGTGCAGGCACTGTATTAAAAATAACGTTAAACTCGGACAAAGTTTCTTTCAGCTTAGAAATATGTATCCCCTTACAGCCTAATATTCCAGCCCAAGCAACGTCTGAATATTTTCGTGCTGCAACAGTAACATCTGCCCCCAAGCCTATTAACATTTTTATAAGAACCTTAGTAATTCTCCCAAGCCCAGTAATTAATATCTTTTGACCAAATATCGTAGTTGCAAGCTCCTCCATAGCTATTTGCACTGCTCCCTCAGCCGTAGGAACTGCATTTAAAACATTCAGTTCTTCTCTATCAAAATAATCTATCGTATCAATCCTACAATTAGCGAAAACCTTTTGGGAAGCACTATTAAATTTACCGCCGAAAACTATACCCCCATCTTTTGTAACCGTTGTCAATGAATGTAGTGGAATACATTGCTTACAAAATGGAGCATTTACCATCACGCCATCAGTTGATACTGGCAACGGTAAAACAGTATAATCCACCCTATTTGTAAGCATAATTATGTTTTCCAACTGACAAATGTTGTCCGAGAATGATATATTTTCATCAAAACCGATTGCATATACTTTATTTCCCTTTGAGGCAAGCTTTTCTGCTAAATATACCTGTCTTAAATCTCCTCCTGCAACCAAAAATGATTTAGTTGTATCCATAATGCGCCCTCTTTTCTATACATTATACACTTTTTCATAGCATGAACTAGTATAAGATTTTCTTTTTTATAATATGATAAATAAGGGGTTCATGTGAATACCAACATTATGAAGATTATTGTTCTTTATTCATATTAATGCAAAATAAAATAATTATTTAAAATTGATATAAAGTCTTTACATAATGTGATGTAATATGTTATAATTAACACTAATAAACAGTTTTTCGATTGTTTATTATATTATTTTTTATTTTAAATCTGGAGGTAAATATATATGACGGTCAAGGACATTGCTACTTTACTCGACGCTAAAATTATTTGTTGCGAGGATTCTCTTAATAGGGAACTACACACTGCTTGTGGTGCAGATATGATGAGTGATGTACTTGCTTTTGTAAAGGACCAGTCTGTTCTTTTAACTGGGCTTTGCAATGCTCAGGTTATTCGTACTGCTGAAATGATGGATATAGTTTGTATTGTTTTTGTTCGTGGAAAACTTCCTGATGATAATATGATTAATCTTGCTGTTGAAAGGAATATACCTTTACTTACCACTACACATAGAATGTTTAGTGCTTGTGGTTTGCTTTATTCAAATGGCTTGCATGGGGGTGCTACTCATTGAGCAACACTATTACGCTTAAATACAATGTTTCTTCCGAAGATTTCACTCGTGCGGGCGAAGCTTCTAGTAATGTTAAAAGTAAGCTAAAACAGATGAACCTCTCACCTGAAATAATAAGAAAAGTTGCTATTGCAATGTATGAGGGCGAGATAAATATGGTTATTCATGCCAATGGTGGAGAGATTACTGTTGAAATATCCCCTACTGAAATTGTCATAACTCTTGACGATAAAGGTCCTGGTATTAAAAATATTGAACAGGCTATGACAGCTGGTTTCTCAACTGCACCTGATAATATTCGCTCGTTGGGCTTCGGGGCTGGTATGGGTTTACCTAATATGAAAAAATATTCTGATGAAATGTCACTTTCATCAAACGTAGGCGTCGGCACAACTGTTACTATGAAAATTTTTATAAAATAGTTCTGCCTAATATATGCTAAAGGGGGATTTTCGTTTATGACAGATTTTGAACATTCTGTACGGCTTGATAGCGACCTATGTAAAGGCTGTATAAACTGCATAAAACGTTGTCCTACACAGGCCATTCGTGTGAGAAATGGTAAGGCGACCATTATCTCTGAATTCTGTATTGATTGTGGAGAATGTATTCGTGTTTGCCCTCATCATGCAAAGCTAGCAATATATGATTCTTTAGATGTTTTGGATAAGTATGAATATAAGGTTGCACTTCCTGCACCATCATTATATGCCCAATTCAATAATCTTGATGATATTAATATCGTACTTAGGGCGTTGAAACTTATGGGGTTTGATGATGTTTATGAAGTAAGTGGTGCTGCTGAAATGGTGTCTGAAATGTCACGTCGGTATGTTGCTGAAAATAAGGATAAAAGACCATTTATTGGTTCTGCTTGTCCTACTATTGTACGGCTTATTAGTGTTCGCTTTCCTAATCTTATTGAGCATTTGATGCCGTTTAATGCTCCAGTGGATTTGGCTGCATCACTTGCTAGAAAAAAGGCTATGGAGGATACGGGACTTCCGTCTGATAAGATAGGGATTATATTTATATCGCCATGTCCTGCTAAGGTTACGGCTTGTAAAAAACCAATTGGGATTGATAAATCCGATGTTGACGCTGTTATTGCTATTAAAGAAGTTTATCCTGTTTTGTTGCCATATATGAAACTGGCTGTTGATATGCCTGAGGAATTGTCTACATCTGGGCGAATTGGTGTCGGTTGGGGTAATAGTGGTGGCGAATCGGGTGGACTGCTTACTGATAGCTATCTTGCGGCTGATGGGATTGAAAATGTTATACGGGTGCTTGAGGATTTGGAAGATGAAAAGTTTGATAGGCTTGAATTTATTGAGCTAAATGCTTGTAGTGGTGGTTGCGTTGGTGGGGTGCTTAATGTTGAAAACCCATATGTTGCACAGGCAAAGCTAAAGCATTTATGTAAGTATCTTCCTGTTGCTTGTAATCATCTTAGCATAGACTATATTGATGGTGCTTTTCTTGAAAAGCCTATTGAGTATAATCCTGTTTTTAAGCTTGCTGATAACTTCAATGAAAGCATTGCTGTTATGTCAAGAATTGATGAGTTGTGTGAGAAGTTCCCAGCTCTTGATTGTGGCTCTTGTGGTGCTCCTACCTGTAAGGCTCTTGCTGAGGATATAATTCGTGGTGAGGCGTCCGAGCATGATTGTATAGAAGTGCTAAGGAAATATCTTAAAAGTAAATCTAAGGAATTAGAAGAAAAATAAAATTTATGGAGTTTGTTATGACTGTAAATGATTTAATTAAAAAGACTGATTTTACTGTAATCAATTCTGGAAGCAATCTTGAAATAAATATCAGTAAACCGTTTTGTTGTGACTTGTTGAGTATTGCAATGAGTAAAGCACCAGTTAATTCTGCATGGGTGACGGTTATGGGGAATGTGAATACTCTTGCTGTTGCTGTTCTTGCTGATGTCGCCTGTATAATTCTTGCTGAAGAGGTTATGCTTGATGAGGCTGCAATAAAAAAAGCAAAACAACAAGACGTTACTGTGTTGCAAAGTAATATGCAGATTTTTGAAACTGCTTTGCTGGTGCATGATTTAATCAATGGTTAAGCTTTCATACGATTTACACATTCATTCATGCCTTTCGCCATGTGGCGATGATGATATGCTTCCATCAAATATTGTGGGCATGGCTGCTTTAAAAGAACTTGATGTAATTGCTGTTACTGACCATAATTCTTGCAAGAATTGTCCTGCTGTGATGAAACTTGCTGAGGCTTATGGGGTGCTTGCTGTTCCAGGCATGGAGATATGCACATCTGAAGAGGTTCATGTGATATGCCTTTTTTCAGAGTTATATAAGGCTATGCTGTTTGATGATTTTATATCCTCAATAATTCTTAAAGCACCAAATAATGAGGATATATTTGGTAAGCAACAGATTTGTGATGAGGACGATAATATTATAGGAAATGAGCCTAATTTGCTGATTAGTGCAGTTGATTTAAGCTTTGATAGGTTGTTTGATTCTGTTACTCGATACGGTGGGATTATGATTCCCGCACATATTGAAAAATCCTCGAATAGCCTATTATCAAACTTGGGGTTTATTCCTCCTGATAGTAAGTTTAAGTGTGCTGAAATTAAGCATATTGGCTATAAGGACAAGCTTGTTGAACAGCATGGCTATCTAAAAGATTGTAATATAATCACAAATTCTGACGCTCATTATCTAGAGAATATAAATGAGCCTATTAACTTTCTTTATGCTGAAAGTAAATCAATTCAGGATGTATTGTTGTCATTAACAACACTTCAATAAATCATTAAATTAAGACGTGTGGGTTATTAGAAAGGACTGTTTACATGAACACGAATAGAAAGTATAAAATAAGATATGACCGTATTATAGCAGTTACAGGTATATTTATACTCATTATCATAATTATTGCGACTGCTCTTAATAGGGCATCTTCTGGTAAGAAAGATGATCCAAAAAAAACTGCTAGCTCATCTTCTTCCTCCTCTAGCTCATCTGAAGTAGATTCTAATGGCGGTGGTACTGTTGAAAAGGTTTCTAAGAGTAATGATGAGGTTAAAACAGGTAACTTGATTTTGGTTAATGATGCAAATCCATATACTATACCTGCTACACCTACTGCGACTGTTATAAAAGATTCCCTAATAGAGCGTCATTACTATGTGGTTGATAATGAAGTTGCTTTAAATCCAGAAGCACTTACTTCCCTCAACTCCTTTATGGATGGGTATTATGGTGCTAAGGGTAGTGAGGACATAAGGGTTATTGACTCTTATAGAAATGGTCTTACGGATACAAAATCAGAAATGATAACAGGTTTGAGTTTTAATATTGGTATTCGTATAGATGCAAATTCGTCCACGCAATATACACCAACTGATAAATATGCATGGGTGACTGATAATTGCCAAAATTATGGCTTTATTGAACGATACCCTGATACTAAAACTGATAAAACAGGTCGTCCAGCTAGCTTTTCACATTTTCGCTATGTGGGCGTTCCTCATGCAGTTTATATGAAAGAGCATAACCTTTGTCTTGAGGAATATCTTGACCTAGTAAAAGGCTATCAATTTATTGGCAACCGCTTAGAGATTGCAGTTGGAGAGAAAAAATATGAAGTTTACTATGAGCCAATGAATACTGTTGATGTAGTTACTGAAATCCATATAGAGCCTAATAGAAGCTATACTATTTCTGGGAACAATGTAGATGGTTTTATTGTTACTGTTGAAGTGTAGTGTTGTATCTCCGATGGATTTATAATGGGGCTTTGCCCCAAACCCCACCAGAGGGAATAATTCCCTCTGGACTCCTCAGCTTTTTCGGTCGGTGATACTTTATAGACAGCAAAAAGGAGTGAGCCTTATGGTTCACTCCTTTATTATATTGTAACATCTTATTAGTCTTTTACAACTGCTTTCCTTAACAATAGCCAAGATAGGCTACTAAATACTGCAAAGATAA
>CAZSZG010000047.1:0-11257 GCA_964610805.1 uncultured Oscillospiraceae bacterium | reverse complement strand
CCAGAGGTTAAGGATAAAGCAATTGAAATTATCGACAGCGGTAAAAGTATGGAAATATGGGAAGATAGTGATAAAAGGTCAATAGAAAAAAGAAAAAAGGTGCTTGCTGAATTAAAAGATAAACTGCAATCACCGCCGTTGCCGAGAAAGAAAATACCGAAACCTGATATTGAAAGACATAGATGGAATGTTGGAGATGTCGTTGCTGGTCAGTTAGTACATAGTTATGATTCTGAAAAATGGTTTTACAATAAGTTTGTTTTGTTCAAGGTTATCGAAATAAAGAAAACCAGCCTTTCACACATCAAGCCTGATTTAGTATATGATGAATGGGTTTATGGGTTGATGTATGACTGGGTGGGAGATGAATTGATTCCTGCTGAACAAGTGAACTCTTTTGATTATTGTCCTAAATTATTACAATTAGAACCTGGTGATATTGAGTGGTTTAATATTCATAATAAGAAAGCTGAAGGCTTTGAATTGTTGGGACTAAACTGGGTTAAGAGAATGATTAAATTCACTTTAATAGAAAGTGATGAGAATTTTATTATACCGCCTGACTTAAAATATCATTTATTGTTTGGAACAGGAGGAAATATTTTCACAAGATTGAAAACTCACGAAGATTATTTCAAAGGAGTTTATGAAAAGTATAAGAAAGTATAACTGCTGTATTTCTACGATGTATTTGAAAACTTCATAGTATAAAAGGAAAATACTGGCAACAATTATCTCTATTTCAGTAAGCAGTTTAACAGCACAACAGGACTTTACTATCTCCGTGCAAGATACATGAACCCCTCTACGGGTACATTCACAAGCATAAACCTTGATGATTTAGCATCAAGGTTTATGCTCTTATTAGTACGCTTAAATTTCACCTTATTACTTTAAATATGGGAGGTCATTATGAAAATGTTTGCTGTTCATCTCAGTTAATTTTAATTTTTGTTTTATAGTTTTTAATTGTAGAAAATAAATAAAATTTTAACAAAGTATTCCTTAAGGTATTCTTTTTAATTACTATTTATGTTATAATGTATAATATAAAAAAGTAAGGGGATTTAGCATATGGTAATTGAAATCAAGAATCTAGTAAAAAGGTATGACGATTTGACGGCAATTGATGACTTAAATCTTGAAATTAATGAGGGTGAGGTCTTTGGATTATTAGGTCCAAATGGTTCGGGCAAAACTACTGCAATAAACTGTATTTTATCATTATTAAAATATGATAAGGGTGAAATCAATGTTTTTGGCAAGAAAATGACACCAACCTCTTATGATATAAAACGGGATATAGGTGTTGTAATGCAAAATGTGGCAGTATTTGACGAACTTAGCGTCTATGAAAATATAGATTATTTCTGTGGGTTATACATAACAAACAAGGATGAACGCAAAAAGCTTGTTAGTGAGGCGATTGATTTTGTAGGACTTCGTGATTTTGTTAAGTTTGTACCTAAGAAGTTGAGTGGAGGATTGCTCAGACGTCTTAATATAGCTTGTGGGATTGCACATAAGCCTAAGCTGATTATATTTGATGAGCCGACAGTTGCAGTTGACCCACAGAGCAGAAACAGCATTCTTGAGGGGATAAAAGGACTTAACGAGGGTGGTGCAACGATTATTTACACCTCACATTATATGGAGGAAGTCGAGCAGATTTGCACAAGAATTGCTATAATGGATAAAGGAAAAGTAATCGCAAGTGGAACAAAGGACGAGTTGAAAAGTATGTTCACACATGGAGAGAAAATTGTGCTGGAGGCATTTAATTTAAGTGAGCAACAGCTTAAAGCAATTAGCGATATATCTTATGTAGAAAATGCAGAATATAGGGATAATATTCTTACACTTCATGCAAAACAGGGTGAACATAATCTTGTAAAAATACTTGATTATTTAGCTACTAATAAAATTTCTTATGGCAAGGTATATTCAGAACAACCGACCTTGAATGATGTTTTCCTTGAATTAACAGGGAAAGCATTAAGGGATTAAGGGGGATTTCGATGCTTTTACACGTTATAAAATATAGATTAAAATGTATGCTAAGGGAGAAAACAATTGTTTTTTGGGTATTGCTTTTCCCGATAATTCTATCAACATTTTTTAATCTTGCTTTCTCAAAGATTCTTGATGGAGAGGAATTTGAAAAAGTAGATACAGCGATTATTAATTCAGATGAGGCATCAGCTGAATTTATGGCTAGTGTTGAAGAAAGTGGAATGTTTAATATACATATAGTTTCAGAGGCAGAGGCATTGGATTTATTAGCTGAAGGAAAGATTTCTGGATACATTGAATATGGTGAGGAAATAAAACTCACTGTTGCAAAGTCTGGAATGAATGAGTCAATGATAAAAACATTTCTTGATAGATACGCACAAATAACATCAAGTATAACAAATGTTATTACAAATAATCCAGAGCTTATGAACACGAATTTCATTAATGAAATGGATTTATCAAAGCAGTACACAAAGGAGCGACCTCTTGGCAGTTCAACGAATATTGTGGTTATTTATTTCTATACGCTTATTGCGATGACCTGTTTAATGAGTGCAAGTATGGGTGTATTTGACGTGATAAATATTCAAGCAAATCAGTCTGATAATGCTGCAAGGGTAAATGTAGCCCCCGTACATAAGCTGAAGATATTCATAGGCTATGTTATATCATCTGTATTATTTAGCTTTCTAAGCGTTGTATTAGTCCTACTGTATACCTCAAAGGTGCTTGATGTTGATTATGGGAATAGGGTAGGGCACATACTTCTACTGTGCTTTGTAAGCTGTGTTACGGGCGAGTTGTTAGGAACAATGGTAAGTGCTTTGGTTAAAAAGTCAGAAGGAATAAAAAGTGCAATTGTACTTTCAGTAATAATGGCTGGTTGCTTTTTAGCAGGAATGATGATAATTGATATGAAATATCTAGTTCAAGAAAAAGCACCTATTGTTGCGTATCTAAATCCAAGCAATCTAATAACAGATGGTTTATACGCACTTTACTATTATGAGGGATTAGAAAGATATTTCCTAAACTTAGGCATATTAACAGGACTGTCATTAATATTTGGAACTGTAACATACGTTGTTTTAAGGAGGCAGAAATATGCAAGCCTTTAAACTTTATTTTAAAATAGTAAGAAAAAGCGTACTGTTATCAATAAGCATTTATTTTGTTATATTCAGTATAATTTCTATTATAACATCAACTTCATTCAAACCTATTGAGGACAGCTTTGTGACTAGTAAAAGTGATGTTGCAATTATAAATAATGATAGCTCTGAAATGTCGGATATCATGGTAAAGTTTATCAGCGAAAACTCTAATATTGTTGATATAAAGACAGACGATGAGAGTATAAGGGACGCTTTGTTTTTCAGAGAGGCTGATTATATTCTAATTATACCTAATGGCTTTGGGGATGAATTTATTGCTGGAAATTCACCACAGTTAGAAACTATGACTATACCTAATTCCACCAATGGTATGTTTGTAGATTCTATGGTAAATAATTATCTTAACACAGTAAAGTTATATCTTGATGGAAATGAAAGCTTAGATTTTGATACAATAGTGAGTTCAGTTAAGGCTGATATGGATATTGAAACAAGCGTTAATATTGCTGATAATTCTAAAAAAGCAGACCTTAGTGCAGCAAATTACTTTTTTAATTTTACAGCATATCCTTTTATTTGCATAATTATTCTAGGCGTTTCAATGGTGATGATGGTGGTAAATGATGGAGAGATTAGAAGAAGAAACAATTGCTCACCTATAAAATCAGCAAAGTTTAATCTTCAAATTTTTGCTGGAAATGCTATTTTCGCATTATGCGTTTGGTTCTTTTTCATGGTATACGCTCTTGTACTTTGTGGTAAAGAGGTGCTGAATACCAGTGGATTACTATTAATGCTTAACGCTTTAGTTTTTGTTATATCAATACTTTCACTAAGCTTTTTGATAGGAAATATAGCAAGCAAAAACGCTATTCAACCACTAAGTAACATCATTTCACTTGGAGGTTGCTTTTTAGGAGGAGCATTTGTTCCACAGTCAATGCTAAGTGATACGGTAAAAACGATAGCGGTAATCAACCCTACCTTTTGGTTTATTAAAGCCAACGACACAATAGGCACATTATCAGTATTTAATTTTTCAACGCTAAAAGATGTATTTTTTGATATGGGAATAATGCTAATTTTTAGTGTAGTATTTCTAATAATAGGTCTTATTGTTGCAAGGCGAAAAATGACAAGCAAATAATATATTAAACAAAAAAGGTTAGAAGTCGTAATTGACTTCTAACCTTTTTAAATCCATCGGTGATACAATTATTTATGAACCTGTTCCTGAATATCGCATAGCTCCTATTATCCAAACTTTATAGCCAATATAGAAAAAAACAACGCCGATAACTGGAGAGAGATAAGTTAAAAGTGGTATACTATCGGGTCTTAAAAATACCAAACTAGGATAGTATGCAATAAAAGCAATTGGTATTATAAATGTAAATATAAACTTGAAAACTGGGTTGAATATAGTGATGGGGTATCTTGCATAATCCTTAAATTTAAAAATAAAAAGCATAGCTACTCCTGAATTTGTAATCCAAAAGCAAGTAGCAGCAGCAATATTCATAATTGCAATCATAAATAATGAAGCTGAAAACAATGCAATTGCTAATTTTAGAATAATCAAAGGCGATACAGACAATCCCAAATTATTCCATGCATAAATAAGAGTTCCAGTACCGAAAGCGAATTGTCCAATTCCTTTTATATCGAACACTTCAGAGATATAGTAGAAAAACAGGTTTAATGGTCTGAAGCAATAGCGTATAAAATCACCCGAATACACTTGATAACGCAAATTCCAGTTATTATCAAAGAAGAGTTGTACAGGAGTTAAAGCAATCAAAGAGAATCCATAAAGAAACATCATTTCATAATAAGTCCAGCCTAAAATGGTCGGAAAGTTTTGAAACATTATCCAAAACGCAACAAACCCTGAAATATTTGTAGCAATAATTCCAACGTTTGAAATAATAAAATCTGCACGATAATTCATTTTACTTTTTAAATCCTGTGCAAGAATCATTCTATATATATGTGCATAATATCCCAAAGTATTTGTATTTTTCTTATTTTTCATATCTACCCTCCATTCACAGTAATGACCTTAACTGACTTTTTCCAAAACAATCTGCTTATTAAAATCATAATTATTACCCAAAAAAGCTGAATACCTATTGCTTGAAAATAGCCTGAAAGATTAGTGTTTTTTGATGTCAGCACTGTTAGTGGTAGGTTGTATATCGCTTGAAAGGGGAGTAGCTCTACTATTTTACGGAGAGTATCTGGGAAGAATGCTAAAGGTATCGTAGCTCCTGATAGAAGCAAAACTATAACCTCTTTCATTATATTTGTACCCCAAACTGATTCAGTATAAAGGCAAATAGTCCCCACAATAAAATCAATGCAGAAGTTTATAATTGAAGCAAAAACAAGGCTTAATAGGAAGAAAATAAGGTTTATACCTATCGCTATTTTCCCCCAAGTAATGAATAGAACTATTAGAAAAGTAGGCATAAAGGTGATAAAAAAAGCAGTCACAAAGTTGCCAGAAAAGTTCATAAATGTATACAATTGATAATCCATTGGCTTGATTAAATCAACAACAATTTTACCAGTTTGTATATCCCTTGACATCACCCATACAACAAAGGATTCAAGGAAGTTAAACATTGCAGTTGCAAGCACTAGATAAATGAAAGTATCAGAAAAAGTCATACCATTTACAATATCTTGAGGGCTGGAATTATAAATTGCTTTCCACAAAAAATATATAACGACAAGGTATACCAAATTTCCAAAGAAAGAAACCATATAATTGGCACGAAAGCTTAATGCCTCCAAAACGCCTGCTCTAGTCAATGCTAAATATTTGTTAAGATTAAACTTTTTTTGTACGCCTTTCATTTTACACCACCCTCATAAATCTTTTTAATAACACTTTCAGTTGAGATTTCAGTTATCTTAACATCAACGATATTTCGGGTGTTTTGTATATAATTCATTATCTTCATCATTTTTATTTCATCTTCATTTATGAAAACATCTATCCATTCGCCATCAGTAGATACAGTAATACTTTCAGCTGTTGGAAATGTTTCATGCAAGTTTGCTTGAATTTCTAATGCAATTTTATCAAGGTTTTCATCAGTATTATCTTCTGGATTTTTGCTGAACATAAGCTTGAGCGTACGATAAGCACCAAAGTAATCCTTTAGGTTGCCAATACTATTATCGTAAATACGAGCACCCTTATCAATAATTACAATACGCTTACACAACGCATCAACGTCACCCATATCATGAGTTGTCAAAATAACAGTAGTATGTTTAACTCTATTCAGCTCAGTAATAAGCTCTCTTATTTTTGATTTCATCGAAACATCAAGCCCTATTGTAGGCTCATCTAAAAAAACAACACTTGGATTATGTAAGAAAGCAGCAAGAATATCGCAAAGAGTACGTTGCCCCAGCGACATTTGACGTACAGGCTTGCTATATAGCTCCTTAACACCAACAAGCTTATCATAAAGCTCAAGATTATCATTATAAACCTTATCATCAATACGATAAATTTCTTTAAGTATCCGAAAAGATTCAATTACAGGCAATGCCCACCAAAGCTGTGTTCTCTGCCCGAATACAACACCGATATTCTGAGCATTTTTTGTTCTATTTTCATATGGTACTCGACCATTAACCAAAATCTCTCCGCTTGTAGGCTTTAACACACCTGTCATCATCTTTATAGTTGTACTTTTACCAGCACCATTAGGCCCTAAGTATCCAACAATTTCACCAGGCATTATATCCATTGTAACATTGCTGATGGCATTAATTATCTTATAATTTCTTGAAAAGAGGTCTTTAATACTCCCTTTTAACCCCTCACGACGATTTAAAACTTTAAACTCTTTTGACACATTATTGATTTGTATAACAGGTTCCATATCATCACAAATGACATAAATTAATCTTATTTACATCATAGTCCCTTTCTACAAAATTTACATTTTTTATTATATCACACTTAAAACATAAAAGCCAATTAATAAATCTATTTGCTTATAGCAATTAAGTTATTTTTAGATAATAAGAAATCCGACTGTTTCCAATCGGATTTTCTTGTGTTAGAATAATTTTACAAAAAGTTTTTAATCATAGCAGCTTTAGATAAATCACCATCAACTGACAATTTCTTAGTAGCAAAAGCAGTTTCAATCTTAAGTTTATTATCTAAAATCTTATCTAAATTTGTCTTAGTTAAGCTAATTGAAACATCTCTATCATTATATTCATACGGTTCAATTGAAAGCACACCATTAAGCACTTCAATATAAAAAACCCCCGCGATTTTACCTGTTAGATTAATCTGTATTGCAAATTTTTCGGGGAACTGACTTAAATCTGCATTTGAAAATTTTGTAGAAACCTTATCAACAATAGCTTGAATTTGCTCGGAAGCCATATCCTCATTCCTTTCTATTCTTGTTACTCTTAATATAATATCATTAAAGCAAAAAAAATTCAAGGGTTACGTTGTTATTTCATGGGATATAACAAATATACATATTTTTGCTGATATAAATATGGTTAAAAAATATAAATTATGTTTTTTCTATGAACGAAAAATTCTATTTTTCGTGCTTTTTCAACAGTTGTTTGATTTTTTCATGTGGGTCAATAACTGTGCTTATTGAAACATCATGATTAATAGCGGAGATGAAATAAGCAATATATTTAGCAACATCAACCTCATAGAACCACTCACGGCTTAAAAGCTCGTCAGTTCTATATGTTAGATTTGTACCGAACACTCCATCAATAATGCCATCCTTGTAAGCTCTATCAAAAGTTTCCAAACCGTTAGTGAATATAGCATAAGTAGCATAAGAAAAAATTCTTCTTGCTTTTCTCTTTTTTAATTCATAAGCAATATCAAGCATTGATTCACCAGAGGAAATTATATCATCAGCAATGAAAACATCCTTGCCCTCAACAGAGTTACCAAGATATTCATGTGCAACAATAGGATTTCTACCGCTCACCATCTGTGAATAATCACGTCTTTTATAGAACATACCTAACTCAACACCAAGTACAGAAGCATAGTACATATTTCTGTTTAAAGCACCCTCATCAGGACTAACAACCATAAAGTTATCGCTAGTTGCATGGAAATCTTTAATTTCCCTGAACATAGTTTTAAGCACTTGATAAGATGGTATTACATTATCAAAACCCATAAGTGGAATTGCATTATGAACACGAGGGTCATGTGCATCAAAGGTAACAATATTCTGTACACCCATGCTTTCAAGTTCTTGCAATGCACAAGCACAATCGAGAGATTCTCTATAATTTTTTTTATGCTGTCGTCCACCATAAAGAATAGGCATAATAACATTTATTCTATGAGATTTACCACCAGCAGCCTGTATAATTCTTTTCAAATCTTGATAATGGTCATCGGGTGACATTGCGTTCTCACTACCGAACATTTCATATTTACAGTTGTAGTTACCAACATCAACAATGATGAAAAGGTCATTACCACGAACCGTAGACTTAATAAGCCCCTTACCATCGCCTGAAGCAAATCTTGGACATTCATTTTCAATCAAGAAGGAATCTACATCTATGCCCTCTTTTTTTGACCATTCGACAAGATATTTATCAATGCTTTTTCCAAGTTCAGAAGCACCCTCCATTGCAATAACGCCCAACTTAGCAACCCTTGACTGTGAATTAAATGTTCCCTTACTATCGCTACTTGACACCACTAATCACATCTCCTCAATAATATTTACATTTTATACAAAAATACTGATATATCATTCAATATTCGCATTTATCCCTATAATTTAGTATATCAGTTTTTTGATATTTGTCAATTCTTTATTAACATTTTATATATCATTTATGAACAAAAATAATTTCAAGGCAAAACTATTGTATATTTTGTATGATTTAATTTAAAGTATATATGATTAGGGTTATATTATTATTGACTTTTTTCTAAATATATGTAAAAATATTATAAACATTTGAAGCTCACATTAATAAATAAGGGGATTTATATATATGGTTGTTTGGAACACATGGCATGGCTGTCATAAGATAAGTGACGGCTGTCGCAATTGCTATGTATATCGCACTGATGCAAAATTTGGAAAGGACAGTTCTGTTGTTACAAGGAACAGTGATTTTAGTTTACCAGTTCAACTTAATAGAAATAATGAGTATAAGCTTCAAACTGATGAAATTATATACACTTGCTTTACTTCAGATTTTTTTCTTGAAGATGCAGACGAGTGGCGAGTTGAAGCATGGGACATGATAAGAACACGTTCAGACTTGCGATTTCTTATTATCACAAAGCGAATTGACCGTTTTAATGTATCACTTCCTGAGGGCTGGGGTAACGGATATAATAATGTGGAAATTTGCTGTACAGTTGAAAATCAAAACAGGGCAGATTATCGCTTGCCAATATTTTTGGACTTACCGATAAAGAAGCGTTCGATAATATGTGAGCCTTTGCTTGAGCCAATAGACCTTAGACCATATCTTAACTCATCAATAAAAGAAGTTGTAGTAGGTGGGGAATCAGGTTGCTATGCAAGACTTTGTGATTATAGTTGGGTTTTGGATATAAGACAGCAGTGTGTTGAGGCAGGAGTTAACTTTTATTTTAAGCAAACTGGTGCAAGGTTTAAGAAAAATAATAAAGTATACATAATTGATAGAAAATATCAGCATTCACAGGCGAAAAAAGCAAATATTAATTATGAAGCATAATTGTAATAAATACCAACATCATAATATTAATGATACATAATTGAAAAGATATTCAAAAATACTTGACAAATTATTTTAGAAAAGCTATAATATAATTAATAGATAAAAAAGGTTTGAATATATTAATTCAATTGTGCAATATGCATAATAATATATAATAAGGGGTGTGATGTTTATGATTATTAAACAAATCTCTATTTTCATAGAAAATAAAATGGGTAGATTATCTTACGTTACAAAAATACTAAAAGATAATAATATTGATATTCGTGCTTTGTCAATTGCTGATACTAAGGATTTCGGAATATTGAGGATAATAGTTAATGACCCTGACAAAGCTTGTGAGGCATTAAAAAAGGCTGATTGTACAGTAACATTAACTGATGTTATAGCAATTGGAATTAATGATGAACCTGGTGGGTTGGCACAGGCAACTGATGTATTGCAATCAAACACAATCAGTATTGAGTACATGTATGCGTTTATCAGTAAAACTGATAATATGGCGTTTGTTATTCTTAGAGTTAATGATAACGATAAGGCAATAGAAATATTGTTAAAAAACGGCGTGAAATTACTGTCGAGTGAAGAGATTTATAATATGTAAAAGGTTTTTATGTAAGGTTTGGAATTAATTGTTGACAAATCTCTTTTTAAATTGTATAATTGAATAAATATGTTAGTTATTAGTGTTTTGGGAGTGAAAATTATGGGTATCTTTGATAAGGTGAATGATGCGAGTAGGGGAATAAGCGAGAAAGCAAAAGGCATATCTGAGTTAGGGAATTTGAAACGCAAAATTTTATACGAGGAAGAGCGAATTGTTGAAATTTTCGCTGATATTGGTAAGCTGTATTATAAGGGTAGGGATGAAAATTTAGATGAAATAACTGTGCTATGTACTGATGTAGATACAAGAAGACGCAGAATTAAGAAGTTGAAGATGGAGTTTTATAACATCAAAGGCTTTAAGATTTGCCCTGATTGTGGTGCAGAAGTTATTGACAAATTTAAATTTTGCAATGTGTGCGGAGCTAAAATTCTAACTCCAGAGGATGAAGATTTTTTTTATGATGAGATAGACACGATGGAAAAACCGCCCTTAAGAAAGACCATACTTGAGGTAAATCCTTCAAGTTCTATCTAGGATTTCATTAAGAAGTAAAAATACATAAAAAACAGCTGAGTATGGTTTTATTCAGCTGTTTTATTTAATTATAACTAAATATTAGTAGGAGGGATACTTTTGAAGAAAAAGGGCTTAGCAATGAGGGTTGCTGTGGTTGTTTTGGCAGTAATTATTTTT
This sequence comes from uncultured Oscillospiraceae bacterium, assembly GCA_964610805.1. Taxonomy (GTDB): domain Bacteria; phylum Bacillota; class Clostridia; order Oscillospirales; family Ruminococcaceae; genus JAAYPV01. The sequence continues at coordinate 64 of CAZSZG010000047.1, read as the reverse complement.
GCAGGATTTATAATATTACCTATTATTTCGATGCAATGATATAAAATGGTTGAAAAAGCAGAGG
>CAZSZG010000046.1:0-11878 GCA_964610805.1 uncultured Oscillospiraceae bacterium | reverse complement strand
TGCCATTGATAAAAAGAATTTTGAGAGAAATGATACTCCTGTAACAGTATTTTCTGGCACAAATCCTGTACTCCTTATACCGACTACAGCGAGAAAACCAAGAATAAACCAAGGGAATATTTTGCGTATGCTTACCTTTTTGGCTGTTTGTAATGGTGTTTCTTTTTTTGCGTATATCCATGAAAAGATAAGCACAACAGGCACAATAAAAAGTGTTCTTGTAAGCTTAACAATTGTTGCAAGTGAACCTGCAATATCAGAAAATGCATATCCAGCTGCAACAACTGAAGATGTATCGTTAACAGCAGTACCAACCCAAAGGCCATAGCCAGTGTCACCAAGACCTAAAAGTCGACCTATCCAAGGGAAGGCGATTACAGTTATTATGTCAAAAATAAAAGTAGCAGATATTGCGTAAGCAATGTCCCGATCTTTCGCTTGAATTGTGGGACCCACTGTCGCTACAGCAGTTCCACCACAAATCGCAGTACTTACTGAGAGGAGGCCCGCTAGTTTCCAGTTTATTTTGAATATTTTCTTACATAGATAACCAACCCCAAAAGCTGTTGCAAGGGTAAAAAACATTAGTATAAGAGCATACTTACCAGCTTTGAGTACCTGTGGAAAGCTCAAAGTTATCCCAGCAAGGATAATTCCCACACGCAAGATTATTTTTGAGGTCCACTTAAGCCCAGTATCAAAAACTTCATATTTGCATAAAAGTGGATTTAGTAACATACCCAAAATTAATGCAATTAGTGTTCCCCCTAAAATACCAGCTGGGAGAAATGAACTGATTATATAAGCTATTATTGCTATTGCTGCTGAAATCATAATGCCAGGCAAACGTTTTTTTGCATAATTCATTATAAGTGTTCTTCCTTTCAGTTATCTTAATTTCTTAGTTCCTATTGATTTTATCATAAATATGTGATAAAATCAAATTATGAATTCTAATGTTTGCATTAGCTAAATTTATAATTGAGAGGTAATTATGCTTGATTTTAGACACGAAACATTTCTTGCCCTCTGCTCATGTGGCAGTTTTACTAAAGCAGCGGAGCTTTTGCACATTACTCAGCCAGCTGTATCGCAACATATAAAATATCTTGAAGAATTCTATGGATGCAAGCTTTTTGAAATAGCTAGTAGAAAAATAAGTCTTACACATCAAGGAGAACTTTTAAAAGAATTTGCAACGACTGTATTTTCCGACTCTAAGCATTTTAAAGAAAACATCTTATCTATTCAAACAGAAACAATGCAATTTTCCTTTGGAGCAACCTTGTCAATAGGGGAGTATGTTATGCCAGATATTCTCTCAAGTTTGCTTGTAAAGTATCCTCAAATGGAAATTCATATGTCTGTTGCAAACACTCAAGTTCTTCTTGAACGACTGAATAATGGTGAATTGGATTTTATTCTTGTTGAAGGTTTGTTTGACAAGTTAGAATACGATTCCACACTTTTTAGTCTTGAAAGGTTTATTCCTGTATGTTCGTCAAAATCAGAATATGCAGTGGGGGAGATTAACTTTAATGACCTTACGCAAAGCCGTTTGATTTTACGGGAACAAGGCTCTGGTACACGAGAAATCTTTGAAAACATCTTACAAAAAAACAATTATTCGCTACACGCATTTAAAAAGATAATTGAAATAGGGAATATGTCTGCAATAAAGAAAATGGTTTCTAATGACTTAGGGATAACATTTCTTTTTGAAGTGGCTGCAAAACAGGAAATAGAAGATGGAAAGCTTTCAGTTATTAATATAACCGATTTTTCGGAACAACGTGAATATAATTTTCTTATGTTAAAAAACAGCTTTTTCCGAGAGCGATATATGAAAATTTATGAACTTCTGAAACATACACTTAATGATATAAAAAAAGTTAATTGATATTTGATAGCGTAGCTATGCATTTTGGTGGTATTATGACATACATAATGCAAAATTGATAACTTAAAGCTATATAAAATTACTCTTTATACTTATATGTATTTTTTATTATTGGCAATCCTCACGCATATTTACTATTGATTCAGTATTTCTTAACAGTCAATTATAGGATAAAAAGAAAAAGCAATGCCACCATTAAAGTGACATTGCTTTTGTTCTTGTATAAATAACTATAATATAGACTGTGAAAAAGGCAATAAACAATGGTTATACCTTTTTACATATAAAACAGTAACGTTAAAATTAATTCCTAATCTATAACTTTATTACTTGAACATTAGAAAATCTTGATAAAGAAATTATTATCATCAACTACTGCAATAAAGATGCTACATTCAATACTACTTTTGCAGAATTTTAATAACCTCATCTGTTTTCAAAACCTTACCATATGAAACAACTTTTCCTCCAACAACGAGTGCAGGAGTTGACATAACGCCATATGCCGCAATCTGTGAAAAATCAGTGACATGGTCGACATTGGTATCCATGCCGAGCTGTTTTAGTGCCGCAACTGTATTTGCTTCAAGATCATTACATTTTTTGCATCCAGAACCTAAAATTTTAACAGTAGCTCCCTCAGATTTTGCAATTTCTGATTTTGCCATAGTTTCAGAATCACAGCTTCCACCACAGCAACAATCTTTTTTTTCTTCTTTTTTCTTACCGAATAAGCTCATAAAAAAATCCTCCTTAAATCAAATTAAAAATAATTGAAATACATTAAATAAATACCCAACAATAATAATTCCAACCGAGCAAATTGCTATAAAAAGTGCGAGTAGTTTAGGTTTGATAGCCTTTCTAAGCATTATCATAGATGGTAGACTAAGAGTTGTAACTGCCATCATGAATGCAAGAATTGTTCCAAGCTGTGCACCTTTATCAAGAAGTGCTTCAGCAACAGGTATTGTTCCAAAAATATCCCCATACATTGGAACACCTATAAGCACTGCAAGAACAACGCCGAAAGGATTATTGCTTCCTAGTACAGTTTCAATCCAAGTTTCAGGTATCCAGTTGTGAATAAAAGCACCTATTCCAACACCAGCAATAATATAAGGGAAAACTTTTTTGAATGTGGCAATAACCTGTTCTTTTGCATAAACAGCACGCTCTTTCTTTGTCAGCAATGGCGAATCAATATCAACTGAACTTGCCTTGAGAATAAAATCTTCAACGTATTTTTCCATATGTAGTTTCTCTATCAGTGTTCCGCCCACAACAGCAATAATAAGCCCGAAAACAACATAAACAACAGCAACCTTTGCACCAAAAATACTCATTAGTAAAATAAGACTTCCTAAGTCAACCATAGGTGATGAAATCAAAAACGAAAATGTTACACCGATTGGAAGTCCAGCACCTGTAAAGCCGATAAATAGGGGTATTGACGAGCATGAACAGAAAGGAGTTACCGTTCCAAGAAGTGCTGATATAATATTTGCTCCTATTCCATGAAATCTTCCCATGATTTTTTTGCTTCGTTCAGGTGGGAAATAGCTTTGAATATAGCTTATCATAAAGATAAGAGTACATAATAGAATTGTTATTTTAATTACATCATAAATAAAAAATTGAATACTTCCGCCAAGTCGGCTTTCTATGTCAAGACCAATTAGTGAAAGAAAGTCACCGATTAGCTTATTCAGCCATTTCATACCTAAAATTTGATTCTGAATAAAATCCCATATCATGAGTAAACACACTCCTCGTTACAGCTAAGTTCAAGTTCAGAAATATTTTTTTTGAACTCAGACAGCGTTTCACTGTTAAGTGAATAATGCGACCATTTTCCATCCTTGCGAGCTATTACAAGTCCACATTCAACCAGTACTTTCATGTGATGCGAGAGAGTAGGCTGGGTAATTTCAAAAGCTTCAAGCAGTTTGCAAGCACATTTTTCACCGTCAGACAGCAATTCCACTATTTTAAGCCTGTTTAAATCTCCCAAAGCTTTACAAATAAGCACAATATCAATATTATTCATATAAACACATCCCTGATTTCATATTTATCTTTATCTATATAATATTATATCATATACATAGATGCTTGTCAATGTGTATTAAGTTTTAAATATAATTAAATATAAGACTGTGTTTTGATAAATTTCGATATAATTATTATTAATTTTATCAGCTCAGAGGAAAAAATAATGCCTAAACCCGAATGGATAGGGAACGAATACTATATTGAAAATGTTGATAAAATCCATGCTAAAGAAACAGGTATATTGTTTTTGTTTCCACTTACAAAACTCGAAACAAAAGAAAATAAACCCGATACTTAAATATCTTTATTACAGTAACTTATTAGTGTTCTCTTTTGAGATTATGTCATATTTGGCAACGACAATACCGATAAATAATACATATTATTAGTAAAATTGAATATTTTTAAAGAATATCTAGAAAAATGTAAATATATGATATATAATATAGATAATATAGGTAATAAATATAACATTTATTTAAATAATTAAATATAAACGACAGATTTGTATTAGGTTTTACTATATTTTAAGTTTTTGATACTAAATTGCGAAATGAATTAAGGATAACAAAAATAATAAATGTAAGTATTGATACGCAAGTTTGAAACGATTAAAGAGAGGGGACAAGTTTCTTATTGAAGCTTACAAAAAATTATGTATTATGCACACATATCAGATGACGGAAGGAAACAAACTATAACGGAACATTTAGATAATGTATCAACGATGTCAGAAGAATTTTCTACTCAAATTTTTAAAGAAATAGCTTCAGTTGTTGGCAAGACACATGACATTGGAAAATATGCTGTAAACTTTCAAAAAAGGCTTAATGGGAGTAATGCAAAATTTGAACATTCTGTTTGCGGTGCAATTGAATTTAACAAGCTCCTTGATAAGAAAAATCCGTTCATACCACTAATTCAATATTGTGTAGCAGGGCATCATACTGGACTACCTGATGGAAGATGTGTTTGTGCAAGCGAAAATGATTCTTCACTTTTCGGCAAACTCAAGAGAGAGAAAAATTATAACGGCGATAATGATTATTCTGCATATAAAGACGAAATTGAGCTTTCCTTGCCTAAAGCACCTGAACTTATTGAAATTTTATCGGAAGCTTTTAAAATCAGCAATCAAGAGTTTATTGAGGTATATAGTTTTTTTACTCGTTATGTTTTTTCCTGCTTGAAAGATGCTGATTGTATTGATACTGAACGCTTTTGTAATCCTGAGGCTGAAAGAGGCTTAATTGGAGATTTTAAAACTGCACTTGATATTTTAAATGAAAAGCTTAATAGTTTTTCAGCAGATACACCTGTGCGTGCTGCAAGAAAAAGCTTACAGCAGCAAGCGTTTTCAAGTTACGCTGATAGTGAAAATATAAGTATATTAAATATGCCGACTGGCAGTGGTAAGACACTTTGCAGTTTAAAGCTTGCACTTGAAAAAGCAGTTTCAAGTGGGAAAAAGCGAATTATATATGTTATTCCATATACTAGCATTATTGAACAGACAGCAAACGAACTTAACAAAATGTTCGGTGATATTTTACCAGTTTTACAGCATCATTCAAATTATAGCTTTGATAAAGATGAAAGCGAGCTTTTAACAGCAGAAAAGCTAAAGAAAACAACAGAAAATTGGGACGCTCCACTTATTGTAACGACAAGTGTTCAATTTTTTCAATCGCTTTATCACCATAAAGGCTCAAGGCTTAGAAAGCTCCATAATCTATCTGATGCTGTTATAATTTTTGATGAAATTCACCTTATTCCAATCGAATATATTCAGCCTTGTTTACGAGCTATTGGATATATTACAAAATTTCTTAACAGCAATGTTATTTTCCTTTCTGCAACAATGCCAAATTATGATAGTCTTATAAGGGAATTTATGCCTTTTAGTAAAGTTACAGAGCTTATTACCGATAAATCTGATTTTGCCAGATTTAAAAATTGTACATATGAAAACATGGGAGTAACTCAGCTTGAAGATGTTGTTCTCAAAACCGATGAATTCGAGAGCAGTTTGATTATTGTAAATAAAAAGCGTACTGCACGAACTGTATACAATATTCTGCAAGGTGAAAAGTTTCATCTATCAGCATATATGACACCATTTCACCGCAGTAATATTATTAAAGAAATTCGAGAATGTCTTAATAATCATAAAAAAATAACAGTTGTATCAACTTCCCTTATTGAGGCTGGAGTTGACGTTGATTTTGAAGTGGTATTTCGTGAGCTTACTGGACTTGACAGCATACTTCAATCAGGCGGTCGCTGTAATCGTGAGGGTAACCGTAAGAACGGATATGTTTATGTGTTTGAAACTGATGAAAAGCCACAAAAGGAAATTGCTGTTCGCTGTAATATAACAAGTAGCTTGCTAAATGATTTCCCAGATATATCAAGCGATGAATGTATAAGTGAATATTTTAAACGTATTTTTGACTTCAAGGAAAGTTATATAAACGAAAACTCGATTTATAGATATAATAATGAAACAAAGCAGTTTACTACTGAAAATAAGTCGGTTGATATTATACCCTTTAAAAGTTATGCCGAAAATTTTGATTATATAAAATCAGAAACTATTTCTATTGTTATTGATAATGAGCAGAATGGGGGATGTCATGAGCTTGTATTAAAACTTAAAAATGGTGATAAAAGTGTTAGGCGTCAGCTACAAAAATACTGCGTTTCAGTTTATTTTTATGAATTTGAAAGTCTGTTGAAGCTTGGTATAATTGATGATTATGGTACGGGAGTATATATTCTGCAAAATAATATGTACTATAATGCTGAAACAGGGCTTAACGCTGAACAGACAAATGATGCTTTGTATATCAACTAATAATCATTTATTATATGTTACTGTTTTCAAGCAATATTATAAATACATAAATAAAATTGAAGGAGGTATAAAATGGCACGAGGATTTAAAATTATTGTCGAGGGGGATTACGCACTCTTCTCAAGACCAGAGCTTAAAGTAGAGAGGGTATCTTATGATGTCCCGACTATAAGTGCTTTGGAGGGGTTAATTAAATGCGTGTATTGGAAACCTGCGATCCGATATGTGATTGACCGCATTGTAGTTTTTAACCCGATAAAATTTATTAATGTGAGGCGTAATGAGGTAAAATATAAGGTGAGTGGCTCTGCTATAAAAAAGCAAATGAAGGGCATAATTTCATCACCTGATATTATTACTTGTGAAGACCGTACTCAACGAGCAGGTATGCTTTTAAAGGATGTTAAATACGGTATTTCCTTTCATTTTGAAATGACTGGAATAAAATCAGAGCATGACGATGAAAGTGAAGAAAAGCATTTTAATATTCTTTTACGAAGATTAAGAGCGGGACAGCATTTTAAACAGCCACATCTTGGTTGTCGTGAGTTTTCAGTCAAGAAAATAGAGCTTGTTGATGAGTTTGATTATTCTTTGGTTTCAGACGAGTTAAAAGGAGATATTGACTTAGGCTATATGCTTTATGGCATGAAATTTAATGACGGGGGAGTTCCTATGAACAGTGATTGGGAAAATCCAAAATTCTCCGATAAAGCTGATGCACTATATTATCGCCCCCATATGATTGATGGTGTTATTGATGTACCTAAATATAAGGAGGAGATGAAATGCTGATAAAAGCACTTTGTGATTATGCTGATGCATTATCCACAACTAGTAAAAACAGTATACCTGATGGTTTTTCTTCACAAAACGTGCATTTTGAAATTTTACTTACTCCTGATGGGGAAATAGGTGGCATAATTGATATAAGGGAAGAAAAAGAGGGGAGTGGTAGCAAAGAAAAGACAAAAGCATATAAAGCACCCACAAAAATTACACTGCCTGAAAGAACGCAAAAAACGACTATTTACAGCAATATAATTGAGCATAGACCACTTTATATTTTTGGGCTTAATTATGACAAGGGCGTTTTTACTCCTGATGATAAGACTAATAAGGCAAGGAAATCGCATAAGTGCTTTCGTGAATTTAACAAGGAGTTTTTTGCTGATATTGATTCAGAAATTGCAAGGGCATATTGTAATTATATCGACAAATGGAATGCTGAAAATGAAACAGAAAACGAATATCTAAAGGAACGTGAAAAGGAATATTCTACTTCTAGTTTCTGCTTTGGACTTCATGGAAATCCTGCTGTTAGGCTTGATAAGGACAGTGCTTTTCTTGAAAAGTATAAGAAATATTTGGCAGACAAAAGCAGTGAAAAAGAATTGTCTGATGTAAACTCTACAATGTGTTCAATACTTGGCGAAAACCTCCCCGTTGCAAGAATACATGATAAAATTAGTAAACTTACGGGTGGAAATCCAACAGGGTGTGTCCTTGTTGGAATGAAAGAAAGTGCATTTGAATCTTATGGAAAAACTCAATCCTTTAATAGTGGTGTATCTGAAATTGCTATGAAAAAATATACCCAAACACTTAATGCTTTACTTTCGGATAAAAGTCATTATGTAGTTTTTGGCGATGTAACAATACTTTATTTTGCAATAAAAAATGATGGTACAGATGATGCAAATGAGTGCTATGTCTTTTCAAGTGCTCTTTCACTAAGTGATTCTGAAAAAGCTGAAATGGATTTAGGCGATTTATTTTTAAAAGCTAAAAGTGGTATATTAGGTGAAGTAAGCAGTCTTGGTGCAGATTTAGATGCAACTTTTTATGTAGTAGGTCTTACTGCAAATGCGACTAGAATTTGTCAGAAGTTTATTATGCGTGATAATTTCGGAAGAATTATTGAACATATAGCAGAACATCAACAGGATTTAAAGCTTGATGGCAGGCTAAAGCAAGTTTATTTCAGTTCAATAATAAAAGAGCTTGTTTCACCGAAATCAAAAGAAGAAAAAGCACCACCACCGCTTATTTCAGCAATTTTTGAGGCAATGCTTAATGGCACAAGGTATCCCGAAGCTTTGCTTGCAACAACAATAAGACGCATTAAAATAGATAATGTTGATGATAAAAATAGCTTTTCAAGTTTTGTAACAAGAGTCGCAATTATTAAAGCTTGTCTTAATAGAAAAGCACGTTTGTCAGATAAAAAGGAGGAAATAACAATGTCGCTTAACACTGAAAACAACAGCCCTGCTTACCTTTGTGGAAGACTTTTTGCTGTCCTTGAAAAAATACAGATTGATTCTTATAATGTTTTGCCAGATGGAACGATAAAGGCATTTAGTGATAAGGATAAGCCAAATCGCACCATCAAGGATTCGTTTTTTTCTTCGGCTTGCTCAAAGCCGTCAACTGTATTTCCAAGATTGATTCAATTATCACACCATCATATGAAAAAGCTTAACAATACAAAATACAATTTATTTGGGCGTTACAATAAGCTAATGGAAGAAGTTATTGATAAGTTAGACAAGAAGTTCCCATCTACATTGGATAATGATAAACAGGGTGAGTTTATCATTGGCTACTATCAGCAAAGTCAAAGCTTTTATAAAAGTAAAAAAAATAAATCTGAAGAAGTAAAGTAATGAAAGGAAGTAAATATTATGGGAAATGCAATCAAAAATCGCTATGAATTTGTAATGCTGTTTGATGTTGAAAACGGCAACCCGAACGGAGATCCAGATGCTGGCAATATGCCTAGAGTTGACCCAGAAACCTCACTTGGTATTGTCACAGATGTATGTATTAAGAGGAAAATAAGAAATTATGTTGAACTTTTGAAAGCAGAGGAGAAAGGGTTTAATATACTTATAAAAACAGACCGTTCACTTAATTCAAAGTTTACAGATGCTTATACTGAACTTGAGCTTGATAAAAAGCAGAAAGGCAAAAAAATCGACGATGTTAAAAAAACACAGGAATATATTTGTAAAAACTACTTTGATGTCAGAACATTTGGTGCAGTTATGAGTACTGGTGATGATCAATGTGGTACTGTAAGAGGTCCAGTTCAGATTAATTTTGCAAGAAGTATCGACCCTGTTTATTCACAGGATATTACTATCACAAGACAAGCAAAAACAACAGAGGACAGACAGTCGACGGGTGGTTCAGAAATGGGTAAGAAGAGCATTATTCCTTATGCCTTATACAGAGCAGAGGGGTACATATCAGCTATGCTTGCACAAAAGGTTACAGGATTTAGTGAGGAGGATTTAACACTTTTATGGAATGCAATTATTAATATGTTTGAACATGACAGAAGTGCAGCAAGAGGAAAAATGTGTTTGAGAAAGCTCATTGTTTTCAAGCATGAAAACGCACTTGGAAATGCTCCTGCTCATATACTTTTTGATAAAATAAATATTAAGCTTAAGGATGGTAAAGCAGTTCCTAGAGCTTACAGTGATTATGATATAAGCATTGATGACAGCAAAATTGACGGCGTTGAGCTTATTAATATGCTATAATGGATATTACTGTTAATATTCGCTCAATTCAGCACTATATGTATTGCCCAAGAAGATATGCTTTGCTTGAGGTAAATAATGACTGGGCAGAAAATGCTTTTGTAGTAAAAGCTAATATTATGCATGAAAATGTTCATGACTGTTCACATTCATTTTCTGATAGCAATAAAATTGTAAGAAGTGCTGTTTCAATATATAATGACGAGCTTGAGTATGATTTATACGGAATTACTGATTGTATTGAATTTGTAAAGTCAGCTAACGGCACATTTATTGAAGAATTATCAGGTAAATATGACGTAAGAATTGTTGAATATAAGCCAAAACCACCAAAGGATAAACCATATCATGAAAGTGATGCGATACAGGTTTTTGCACAAAAATTATGTGTAGATTATGTTTTTGGCTGTGACAGTGAGGGATATATTTACTACTCAGAAACAAAAAAACGTATCAAGTTGCCATTTAAAAATGAGTACGAGCGTTATGATATTATGCTAAAAGAATACCTTTTTAATATGCGTAAAATCATTTCAGAAAATAATATTCCACCAAAGGTAAAGGGGCAAAAATGTTCTGGTTGTTCAATACAGGATGTATGCTTTCCAAAAGAAAAGAAATATAATGTTAAGCAAATGATATTATCAAAGACAGGAGATGACAGCTTATGAGAAAGCTTTTAAACTCACTTTATATTCTTGATGAAATGGCTTATTTATTCTTAGACGGCGAAAATATTGTATGCAAAGCAAATGATAAAGAAAATTTTCGCTTGCCGTTCTCAAATATTGAGGATATATATTGTTTCAATTACTCTGGCTGTTCTCCTGCATTAATGGGAAAATGCGTTGAGTATGGAATTCCAATAAACTTTATATCTCCTCAGGGTAAGTTTCTAGCAAAGGTAGCAGGTGAGGCAAAAGGTAATGTGTATTTGAGAAAAGCACAGTTTGATACATTTGGTCAGCCGACTACAAAGCTTATACAAAATACAGTTGCAACAAAACTTTCTAATACTAGATTTTTAGTAAAACGTTCACTTAGGGACAATCCTTTAATTAATGATGACGGAGAGATTTCAAAGCTGATTGAGTATCTTGAAAATGGTATAAACAATGTTTATCAGGTATCAGACAAAGATGTAATCATGGGTATGGAGGGTAGTTGTGCTAAGGCATATTTTGATATTTTTGACAGACTTATTTTAAAGCAAAAGGATGATTTTAGAATGCTCTCCAGAACAAAAAGACCACCTCTTGATAGGGTTAATGCAATGTTGTCTTTTTTATATACAATTGCCACTTGTTCGATTGCGTCGGCACTTGAAAGTGTTGGACTTGACAGTTATTGTGGTTTTTACCATGCTTTGCGTTCAGGCAGATGTAGTCTTGCCTGTGATCTTGTTGAGGAAATGAGATGTATTGTAGAAAGGCTTGCATTAACATTGATTAACCTTAAAATCATAAACGCTGATGACTTTGAAACACAAGTAAGCGGTGCAGTATTTCTTAG
>CAZSZG010000045.1:10567-12099 GCA_964610805.1 uncultured Oscillospiraceae bacterium | reverse complement strand
AAACCTCCTATTTTAATGTTTGTACTCGCTATGTAACCTTAACACTTGTCACATGCAACCTTAACACTTGCCACATGTAACCTTAACACTTGCCACATGCAACCTTAACACTTGTCACATGTAACCTTAACACTTGCCACATGTAACCTTAACACTTGTCACATGTAACCTTAACACTTGCCACATGCAACCTTAACACTTGTCAATTGTCCCTCACCATTATCTCTTTTAGGCGTATTAATACCATGTATTTCTAGCTACCCATCAACTCCTCCTTGAATAAAACTTATTAAATCTTTTAGCCCAGTCGGAATACTTCAATAAATAGTGTAACGATTTGCAATATGATTGTTTAATTTCACTCCCCCCTTTAAACTAATCATTGCAATTTTTATTAATTATGTATAACCATAAGAAAATTATACCACAACTTCAACCAAAACTTATACAAATTTCTTATTTATTTATACGAAATTCTTATTTAATATTTTCATTCATCCAGCCAATTGTATAATAACGGCTACGGTATTCTTTAGGAGTTAAGCCTATATGCTTTTTGAAGACCTTAATAAAATAGCTATGTGAACTAAAATTAAAAATATCGCTTATTTCCATAGCAGAATAATCGGAAAACTGTAACATATTTGCTGCTGCCTCTATTTTTTTAACTGTTACATATTCGCTAAATGTAAGACCAATTTCCGCTTTGAACAGCCTTGAAAAATATGGCACACTCAAAGACAAAAAATCAGCCACTTCCTGTATTAAGATTCTATTATGTAGACTGTCACTAATATAATCAAGTGCATTAATAATCGGTTTTGAATAAATTCGCCTGTTTTGAAGCTGTCGCATCCGTCTTGTGAAATCTGTTGTTGCTTCATAGTGGACTTCATCTATTTCCTCTCTCGACTTACATTCATCTGTTTTCAAAACATATACATCACTCAAATCATATGCTTTTTCTGGAGGCATACCACCGTTAATACAGAACCTCGTTATCATTGCTATTGTCACAACAAGGTGATATTTTAAATTTCGCAAAGAGTCGTTACTCAAGACTCCAAAGCCTTCTCCACCTAATTTAGTGTACAATGTCTTTACAGTTTCAAGATTTCCAGAACGAACACTTTCATAAAATGAAAGTTCACGCTCAAAAGGTGCATGATAAATGCCCTTTTCCCGCCTCGCAAAAAAGTGTTTGTCCAGTGACCCTTTTGCATCTATCTGATATGGCTCATCTTCAATATCTTCCTTTTGAGGACGATAATGCATTAACTTTACCGCAGCTTCTTCAAAAGGCTCAGATTGAATTATGTAATATATTCCATCTAGTTGAATTAAATTGGCATCTAGCAATAAATCCAATGCCTTAGTAACCTTTTCTTCGGAAATATGAAGCAAAAGAATTAACTGTTCTTTTGTGCTATTATTATGACATAGTACATCTAAAATATTATGTGTAATTTCTTGACTCATTAAGTAAAATAGTTTCAAATTAGTATCAACTCTCCTTCATTATTATCGTATAT
>CAZSZG010000045.1:0-10467 GCA_964610805.1 uncultured Oscillospiraceae bacterium | reverse complement strand
TTAAAAAAGCCAAATATAAACATTGTATAATATATATTATAGTATTGTTGAATTTATTTGTCAATCTAAACAAATGCTTATAATTTATGATATATATAATCGAGGTTAAGATTTTACTACTATTGATAATGGCTTGTCATAATCAAGAATCCATTATCACTAAATTTTTGCACTCACTATATGAAGTGATTTTACAATTTAGAATTTCTGATAGAAAATTCATTGCTTTATTTTGCTTGTAAAAATTAACTATTATTAAAAAACAGGGTTTCGCAATCTTGCAAAACCCTGTTTTTTTTGAATGGCATAGCCTTAAATTAGTATAATTGGTTGACTTAATCAGCACAATGAGTCAAAATATAATCATGTATTAATTCATAAGTTGATGATTTTAGAGTTAAATTATCGCTTTCTGTAAATGCATCAGGCAATTTACCATTATTACCCTTGAGTGTGGTGTTAACATCAACAAAATACACAGTTTCGCTATTGGCAATCCTTAATAATTCAGAGTTAAACTGGTCAACTTTTAAATTGGAAACACCGTTGGTCTGCAACCCCTCTTTTTCTTCAGTAACAGGAGGAATTGACATAACATAGATTTTTGCGTTCGGCATTGCTTTTTTTGTTTCTTTAAGAAAAGTTGTGTAGCTTTCCAACATCTGTTCTGTTGAAAGAGTTTCTATTCCAACACTGCCAAGCATAATGTAAATATTATTAAAATCAGAGCCTTTTAACAAGTTTATAACTGTATCATTTCCACCATTATAGCTTATTTTTGTGCTATTTATATTTTCTATATTTATATTTGACGCAGAAAAAACATTCGCCTTTGGTATATTTTCTGCATCTGCATCAGCAATCCTTAGCATTGTTACATCACCAACCAAAGCACAGCCAGCCCAATACTCCGAACTTTTGACAGCTGATTGAGGAACAGGGTTAATTATTTGCGTTGTGTTACTGTTACTCGTATCGCTACTTGAATTGCTAGAATTTCTATCATTTTTCACAACTGATGAACTGCCATCTGCGTAAAGATTCCTAATGAATTTATCATCATTAATATTTACATCAATCATATGCATGATAAAAAACACAACAAAAGTCATTATAAAAATAAACACCACCATTGAAATTCTAAACTTTACAGCGGGTCTATTTTTCTTACTTTTAAAATCTTGCATGGAATTATTAGACATCATTAATCTCCTTAAACTTGTTGTCAAAAGTGCATATTGTTACATAATATAACTATTCATTTCATTATTAGTATACATTATTTCATATAATTTTGCAATAGCAACAGCAAGTTTTTATATAATTTTGGCGAAGATTTATTTTTTTGTTTCTAACTCACTTTATTTATTGCAATTGGTATTAATTTATTGTATAATATTATAAGTGTGTTTTTAGCGTATTTTTTTTATTTATGAATATAATTAATTAATGCAGAAATATATATATAACATTTTACTTGGAGGAATTAGTATGTGTGGATATGTTGGATTTACTAACTTTATTAATAATTCTAATATAGTTATTGGAAACATGATGGATAAAATAAAACATAGAGGACCTGATTCAGAAGGAAAATATATTGACGAAGATATTGCTCTTGGTTTTCGTAGACTAAGTATTATTGACCTTAAACAAGGTGATCAGCCGATTTTAAATGAGGATAATTCAAAAGTTTTAGTGTTTAATGGCGAGATATATAATTATAAGGATATACGAGAGAAACTGGTTAATGCTGGGCATACATTTAAGACTCATAGTGATTCCGAGGTGCTTTTGCATGGCTATGAGGAGTATGGTGTAGACCTTTTGAATATGCTTAGAGGTATGTTTTCTTTCGTTATTTGGGATAAAAATAAAAAGGAACTATTTGGTGTAAGGGACTTTTTTGGCATAAAGCCACTTTATTATGCTTTAATGGGTGAAACTTTTATGTTTGGCTCTGAGATAAAAAGTTTTCTTCCCCATCCACATTTCAAAAAGGAGTTAAATGAAACTGCTTTAGAAAATTATCTTACATTCCAATATTCCCCTACTACTGAAACATTTTTTAAAAATGTATATAAGCTACCTGCCGCACATTATTTTTTATTTAAAGATGGCAAGCTTACAACAAAACGCTACTGGGAAGTTAAATTTGATGCTGATAATAAGCCATCACTTGATGAATGGGTTGAGGAAATATCTAATGTTTTCCACGATTCTGTTGATGCACATAAAATTAGTGATGTTGAGGTTGGAAGCTTTTTATCGAGTGGCGTTGATTCAAGCTATGCTGCTGCCGTTGCAAATGTCGATAAAACCTTTACAGTTGGATTTGGTGAAGATGAAAAATACAATGAAATTGGATGGGCAAAAGAATTTTCTAAATATATCAATAAGGAAAATTATAGCAAGGTTATTGCTCCTGAAGAATATTGGGGTATGCTTTCAAAAATTCAGTATCATATGGATGAACCACTCGCTGACCCTGCTGCAATCGCACTTTATTTCGTATGTAATATTGCATCAAAAAAGCTAAAGGTTGTGCTGTCTGGTGAGGGTGCTGACGAAATTTTCGGTGGCTATAATGTATATAAAGAGCCTAGTGGAAGCCCTGTGTACAGCAAAATACCACGCCCGATAAGACGTGGTATTGGTTCTGTTGTGTCAAAACTTCCTGCTAAAAGGGGCTTGAACTTTTTTGTAAGAAAAGGTAAGGATTTGGAAGAACGCTTTATTGGTAATGCATATATGTTTACTGAAGATGAACGCAAGAAATTGCTTAAAATAAAAACAAACGCTCCTAATCCAATGGAAATAACAAAGCCCTTTTACGATTTGGTTAAGGATAAAGACGATGTTACAAAGATGCAATATCTTGATTTACATCTATGGATGACGGGTGATATACTGCTAAAAGCTGATAAAATGAGTATGGCTAACTCGCTAGAATTGAGAGTACCATTCCTCGATAAAGAGATTATGTCCGTTGCGCAGAAAATTCCAACAAAGTATAGAATTACTAAGGAAAATACAAAATACGCTATGCGTCTTGCAGCAAAAAGAAGTACTCCACCACAAACAGCCAATAAAAAGAAACTTGGTTTCCCTGTTCCGATAAGGGTTTGGCTGAAGGAAGATAAATATTATAATATCGTCAAGGAGCATTTTACAAGTGAAACTGCTGAAAGGTTTTTCAACACTGATTTGTTGATGAAGCTACTTGATGAACATAAAGCTGGTGCTAAGGATAATAGCCGAAAAATTTGGACAGTATTTATGTTCCTAGTATGGTATAAGGTTTATTTCGAATAGCACCAAAGGGAGGTAAAAATGGCAAGCTTAGTAACGTATAAATATATAAAACAAAACCCCGATATTATGGAATATATTCGTCGTGCTGATAAAGCTCTTGAAGCACTCGGCTACACCGAACATTCCTTTGCCCATGTCGAAAAGGTGGCACAAACTGCAAGTATGGTCTTGACTGAACTTGGTTACCCTGAACGACAGATTGAACTTGCAAAAATCGCTGGAATGATGCATGATATTGGTAATGTAGTAAACCGTACTGACCATGCTCAAAGTGGTGCAGTTATGGCTTTCCGTCTGCTTGATAATCTTGAAATGCCAGCAAGTGAAATCTGCTCAATTATTTCAGCAATTGGCAATCATGACGAAAATACAGCCTACCCTATTGACGCTATTTCAGCAGCCCTAATTGTTGCTGATAAAACTGATGTAAGGCGAAGTAGAGTGCGTAACTCCGACCTTTTAACCTTTGACATACATGATAGGGTTAACTATGCAGTAGAAAAATCGGATCTGTATTTCAATGAAGATAAATCATCTTTAATTCTCGACCTCACAATTGATACAAATATTTCATCTGTTCTAGAGTACTTTGAAATTTTTCTACAACGTATGCTACTCTGCAAAAAAGCTACTAATTACTTAGGACTTAGATTTGAGCTAATCGCCAATGGTACGGCTGTTCTATAAACATAAAAACGGAAAGCAAATTTGCTTTCCGTTTTTTTATTAAGCCATTAACTTGCGTAATAAAAATGATAAATCAAATGAATTAACCTTTTTATCATCATTCATATCTGCGTTTTTTCCACCCTGTGTGCTAAGTTTCTTTGCATTCAAAATGTACTGCTTTAACATCACAACATCATTGATAGCTATCTTCCCATCACAGCTAACATCACCTTTAAGCTCTGAAACTGAAGGTGTATCATCTGGAACAGTGCCATCTGGTTCAATGCCATAAATAAGCTTTCCATTTTCATAAACTGTTATCTTATCAGTAATAGTTATGTCCTCAATACCCATAATTCCCTGATTTGAATAATCATTTTCAGCGTCCCAACAAGTAGCATCATGCGGTAGAATTATCCTCAACTGCACCTCTGTCTGATGTAGCTGTGCTGAAACTGGCATTACAACCTCACCATCTTCAAACGCAATATTAATATAATATATTGAGCCATCATATTGTTGTAACCCAGAAATTTTTGCAATTCCACTTTCGTCATAATCTGCAAAAATAGTCACATCACTAACGCTCTTACCAGCCGCTAATACCTCCGACAAGTCAACATAGTAATTGAACGAAAGGTTATCAGCAACTCTTGCAGGTGATGTTGAGTGGTTTGTAAGGTTCATTTTCACAACTGTTGACTGATTATTTGTCGCTCCAACAGCCGCCTCAACGAAAAATTCTGGGTCAGCATTCACAACCTCAGGTGGAAAATCTGTCAACGCCTTACCACCATATTTGCTAACCATTTTGCAAAGCAATGCAGTATATCCAGCGTTGTAATCCGTTGCAACCTCGTTATTTATATAATTTTCTCTATCATCCTCATAATCTCCAGCCTGTGTTGGTCCACCAACTAATGCACCATAGAGAAGATTTCTGTTATCAGCAGGATTTTGTATGCTATTAGCCCATGTACCATGTGCCGTTCGGTGGTGAGGATTAATTGGATAGTCCTCTCCATAACCCACTACATAGCTTCTATTATTTGGGTTATCCCCTAGACAATAATTGATTTGCGTTTCATAAAAATCCGTATATCTATCAATTAAAACAGGGTCATCAATTACAGTATCACAATAAACAGCTGCTACAAACCCGACATTACAAGCATATCTCAAGCAACCCCATATATCAATATATACAAGACCACCCTCAAGCTTAGTAGCCATATTTCCATCATAGCCAACCGTCATATAATCAAGATGCTTTTGCACCTGTTTTATATAAGTAGGGTCTTTTGTGTTCCTTGCATACAAGAGCATTCCACCCTGTTGAACGTCGTCCCAACAATGTGCCCAAGTATATTTCAATTCCTTAGAAACCATTTCTGTACCCAAGTTTGGAATATAAGATGTTGCTTTATCTAGGTAATACTGGTCGCCAGTTGCAATATAAAGCCAGTTTGCTGCCCAGAAAAGCTCATCCCAAAATCCACTCCATGAAGTGTAAAAATTATTTGCAGCAGTATATCCTTCATCACTTCTTACAGTATCCGCTAAATCAAACATACTTTTTGCGTGTTTAAGATAAGTAGCAGATTTTGGCGACCTTCCATCAAGTGCAGCAGAACCAGCAGCAAGTGCAGCCGCCATTTCTCCTACTACGCATGATGCGTCAGTTGTGAAATACGGTCTTTCCATCATATACTCCAGCAATTCAACAGAACCCCACCAACCATGATCGTCTGTTCCATCGCCAACCTGATAGACTACCTCATCACCCAAATCACAGTCAACTAGATAATCCAACGTAAATTCAAGATTTTGTTCCATTATCCCCCTTTGACCACTTGATTCAATACCATCTCCATATTCATACAATCCCCATGCAAGCATTGCAGCCGTATATGACATTGGCAAATTAAACTTTACATGGTCGCCCGCATCATACCATCCACCCAAAACATAGTCGCTCATTGTTGCATCTGCTCGCCATGCAACACGATTCCAATCTGGCAAAGGGCCAGCCTGTTGTGCTTCATAGAAATATAGTGATTTTTGAAGTGCCTCTGTATAGTTAGGGTTAAATCCCGTTGAAGTCGCCTCAACCCTATCGTCAGATGTTGAACTAACAAGCGTCATGGCTGTTCCAACCGTCATAGCCATTGCGACAGCTATGCTAACTATCTTCTTCATATTATTCCCTCCTTAATTTATTATAAATTTCCATTACCAACTATATAAAGTATCTCATTTTTTAACCCATTTGTCAAGTAAATATGTACAATTAACCTAAATTCCAGTTATTTTTTTATTCTAAAGTGAACAGGCATTCCATTTTCCATTTTAATATTCAACTCACCCTGTATCAGTGGCAAGAAATAGTCAATAGCCTCACTCTTAACATTATTTTTTTCTTCATTAATCCATTCAAGAGGGAGATATTTCACATGGTTTGCAACATCACTTACATCTGCTGTTTGAATTTCCACTTTATATGGGTTGTTGGATACACGATTAAAAACCATCATCTTGCCTGTTTCCCCATTAAGTGCCGAAAGAACTGCCTTTGAGCCAATATTTTCTGCCTCATCAATATCAGTTTTAGATGCAATATGTGAGCCACATCTCTGCATAACATTCAACTCAATAGAACGAACCTTGCAACCAATTTCCTTTTTAACTAAATCCTCAAGCATTTTTCCAACTCCAGAAAGATACTTATGTCCAAACGCATCATTTTCGCCCGACTGATAACATTCAGCGACGTAACAGCCACCTTCAACCTTTACCCCCTCTGATACAGCTACAATTACAGCCTTGTGCTTCTTCTGCTTATTTCTGACATCTTCGATAAACTTTTCTGTTGAAAACGGAACTTCAGGTAAATAAATTAAATGTGGAGCAGACTCACCACTCGCCTTTAAAACGCATGAGGAGGCAGTAAGCCAACCAGCATAACGTCCCATTATTTCAACAATAGTTACTGACTTTGCACTGTAAACCATGCTATCCCTAGTTATTTCTTTCATAGTTGTAGCAACATATTTAGCAGCAGAGCCAAATCCAGGTGTATGGTCGGTATACATAAGGTCATTATCAATTGTTTTAGGGATACCTATTGCCTTAATGTCAATATTATTTTCGCTCATATATCTTGAAAGCTTGCACACAGTATCCATTGAGTCATTGCCACCAATATAGAAAAATGCACTAATATCATTTTCTTTAAAATGTGCAACTATTTTCTCATAAACACTAATATCAGCTTCAACAGTTGGCAGTTTATACCTACATGAGCCAAGTGCTGTTGATGGTGTATTCTTTAGCAATTCAATATCCTCATCACTACTAAGTATTTCTCTCAAGTCAACTAGCCTGTTTTCTAATATTCCCTCTATTCCATTTAATGCACCATAAATTTTGTTAATATTACTATGCTTGACAGCCTCCAAATAAACACCTGCAACAGATGCATTTATCGCACTTGTAGGTCCTCCTGAAGATGCAACAACGATATTCATAAAATAACCCCTTTGTTTTTATAATATAAGCGTACATATACTAAGTATATCAAAAATACAATCATATTACAATACTTATCCTCGATTTAAGTCAGATTTTAAGAAAAACAGCAAAGAGAATTTCTCTTTGCTGTTTTTTATAATAAATACTAACAAAATCAAATACTATTATGCGTCTAGTAAAATCTTCTTTATTCTAATCAAATCAAAAGTATCAATCTTTTTATCCTTGTTCATATCGGCTCTTTTAGCCTGTGAAGTATTAAGTGATTTTACATTTAGTAGATGCTTTTTCAATGCAATAATATCAGAAACTTCAACTACTCCATTACCATTCACATCACCTAAAACTTCTTCAGGCTGTGTTCCACCTGTTTCCTTACCGTAAACGATACCCATTCCAACTGTACTCATATATACAGTGCCAAATGTATTCATATCGCCAACAATGAATTTACCGTTTCCTGGTCCTCCGAATTGGTTGTCATCATCGTTAATTCTTATCCAAGTTTCACCATCGTCTGTTGAACGGTAAATGCCTCTCACTCCAGTATCGTTCGCATCTCCCCAAATGTAAATTGCAAGAGGTCCTCCAGCTGTTTCAGCCTTACCAACGCCAACTGCTGAACAATACTGAACATCGTCAAACTTCTTAAAGCTCTTGCCATAGTCAGTTGTAACCCACAAGCCATAATATCCAGCAGGGGCAAAAACCTTACCCGAAGTGCCTGTTGAGAATGCAATTCTGCCATATTCTTCCGCTTGATCGTATTCACAGATTACATTTTTCTCAAATGTTGCACCATAATCATCACTAACATATAAGAAGTTATTACTCTTGTAATTAGGGTCGTATGGGTTATTATCATTTCCACCAGCATAAACATAGTTAGGTTTTTCAGAGTCAACTGTTAGGTATAACTTACCAGCAACACCTGCACATTTTGTCCATGTTGCACCAAAATCATCTGTAAATAAAGTTTCATTAGCCTCAACGCCACTCCATATAATCCTGTAAGTTCCGTCAGAAAGCTCTGTAATTGCACACTTTCCATTGGTTAAATTCTTTCCATCACCCAAAGCTGTCCAGCTTTCACCAGCGTCAAGCGAGTAATATCCAGTTGGACTTGATGTGCCATTTAATGACGCACGAACCATTACATCAGAATTACTTGGGCAATATGCAATAGCTGATGTTGAGCCAAGATTAGGGCTGTGAACAGGTGCGTATTCGGTTAAATTCTTGTGTATAAAGCCATCATAGTCACCAATTGCAGAGTAAACATAGCCATCTGGCACGCTTACAAGGTCAAGTGCAACTACTTCTTCAATACCATGAGAATTGAAGTAAAACTGAGGACTTTCATCCCAAATATTATCACTTGAGAACACACCATTACCCGAAGTTATAAATACTTGATTATCATTATTAGGATTTATAACAATACAGCCACTCCAGTGGATAGCCTTGCCAAATATCCAAGTAAATCCTCCACTAGTAAGTCTGTTAGTTGAACCGTATTCGCCACCAATATCGTTTTGTGTCCATGTTGCACCACCGTCAGTTGATACATAGGTAACATCACCATAGCAGTTCTCTTCCCAATCGTCAGACCAAGCCTGTGTCCACCAACGTCCACAAGTGGTTGCAACAAGCTTATTTGCGTCATCTTTCATTGAAGTTATATCACCAACAGGAGAGTCACCTGGCAAGCTAATATCAGTTAAATCTCGTGTAGTTGTATCATATCTATATGCAGCACCATTTGAACCATCACAAGCTATTCCATCAGAATACATAATAAGTAAATCATTATTAGCATCTAATTTTAATCTCTGTGGATATAAACTTGTAGGAAGTGTTTTATCCAAAGCTGTCCATGTTTTGCAACCATCTCTTGTTACATAAACATTAGTTTCGCCTATTTTAGAAACAGCAACATAAACAGTATCAGAATCATTTGCGTCAACAACAATTGAACAAATACCATTTTGATTTTTTGTTGTTTTAAGTACTAAATCAGTCCATTGTGGCCACTTCACTTCTGTGTCCATCACATCAAGTGTTTCTACCATAGCCCACGTCTTACCATAGTCTGTACTTTTTATAAGTCCACCTGTTCTTCCACCGCAATAAAGTACATTGGTGTTATTAGGGTCAATAGCCAATCTTTCGCCATTTTGTCTACCTGAACCATTTGCATGAGTTCTTATATAATCACTCACATCAACCGTATCCATAGTTCTTCCGCCATCTGTTGAACGGAAAATTACACTTCTTGCATTGCTGAAATAATTACAGCCAGCAAACATATAAACTATGTCGTCATCAGTTGGGTCAATAGCGATACTTTCAACGCTTAAATAACCCCTGTCTTCCTCAGAAACGCCACTTAGAAGTTGAATCCATCTTCCGTCCTCATAGCGATAAGCACCACCAACGTCAGTTCTTAGGTACATCGCCTCCTGTCCTGTAACAATTCCTGAAACAAAGCCTCCCCCACCGATTGGAAGTCTTCCCCATTCCATTTGTGGAACTTGGGACTCTTCGGCATAAATCGGAGTCGCTACTAGCACTGTTAATAGCATAATTGTTGCAGTAAGCATTGACATAAATCTCTTAGCATAATTCTTCATAAAAACATCTTCTCCTTTTCGTCAATATTAATAGTTTAATTATAATATTTTTACGCCAATTAGTCAAGAGTTAATGAAAAATTCATCATAATTAATTGCTTTAAAGGAATATGTATGTTATAATTATGAAAATAAATTGGTACGGTGGTTTTTAAATGAAAAAATATCTTAATGGTTATATTAAATATATTGAGGACATAATAAACAGTGATGATGAATGTGATTTTGATAAGCTTATTCATGAACATCTAATACAGATAAAGTTTATGCAACATGAGCGATTTATACATCTTATTGTAACCTGTCTTTTTGCTATACT
>CAZSZG010000044.1:4660-12231 GCA_964610805.1 uncultured Oscillospiraceae bacterium | reverse complement strand
ACTTTCCGTATTGTTAAATCTAGTTGTGGGTGTTCATTTCTTTGTGCGTACAAAGAAACGAACCAAAGAAAAACGCAGCTCAACGCCGCTGTGGCTTGGCACGCTCAACTAAAAACCAAAACAAAGACCGTTTTGGCTTTTAGGTCGCTACTTTGATTAGTTGCTTTCCCGTCGCATTTACTATACTTAGTAGACGATATTACATGCGACGAAAAAGCGGTTTAGATTTGTTCTGGTATAAATTTATCGCTGAATTTAATTTGAGAAAAAAGTAACGTAAAAAAGAACCATACCCCACTAAATCCAACAATAAAAACCATGTTCAATAACAACAAAGCAAACAAGTACCAAAGCAACATCAAAAGAAAATAATCCCCAAAATCAAGGAGGTCAAACCATGAAAAATTATCTCTCAGTTGTAGCCATCTTCGCTTGCCTACTCTTAGGAATCCCTAGCGTCGTTCTCCTCAAATCTGCCGCATACTCTACACCCGAAACTCCCCCAACTTCCTCATCATCCTCCCCTACAACAGAGCCACCAACCACCACAACCAACCCCACTCAAACTGCCCCTGTAAGCAATATTTCAACAGCCGATTCCTACCTAGTTTTAGACATCACAACAGGAAAGGTTGCCGACGTGAATGTCCGTGATTACATAATCGGTGCAGTCTGTGCCGAAATGCCTGCAACCTTTCACGATGAGGCTTTAAAAGCTCAGGCTATCGCCTCCCACACCTATGCAGAGCGTCAGAAAATCAGGGAACTTGAAAAGCCCACTCCTGAACTTGGTGGTGCATATTTCTCGAATGACAGCAGTAAATATCAGGCTTACTTCACGCAAAATCAAGCGAAACAATTTTTCGGTGACAACTATGATTTATATTATAATAAAATTTCAGCAGTTGTTGATGAAGTTATAGATGAAATTTTAGTGTATGACGAAACCCCGATAATCGCTGCATTCCACTCGCTTTCAACAGGTAAAACTGAAAGTGCTGAAAACGCATGGGGAAGCTCAGTGGACTACCTTGTTCCCGTTGACAGCTCTGACGATATTTCAGCACCTAAATATCTGGAAGAATATTCATTTACCCCACAGGAATTGTCAGAACGCTTAAAATCTGCTTACCCTGAGATAAAACTTGAGGGAGCAGAAACTGAATGGATAAAAATTAATGAAAAATCAGAGTCTGAAACTGTCATAAACCTTACAGTTGGTGGCATAAGCTTAACAGGGCTAGATTTTAGGGCTGTGTTCTCGTTAAGGTCTGCTGCATTTGATGTAAATTACGAAAATTCGGTGTTTGTGATAACAACAAAGGGCTATGGGCATGGAGTAGGAATGAGCCAATATGGTGCAAATTCTATGGCAAACTCTGGCAAATCCTATAACGAGATACTCACGCATTACTATAAAAGTGCAGAACTTGTTAAAACAAATTAATTCAACCCTCTCTTTCCTTTCAATATAGAAAATTCGGTCGAGCCTTTGCAACAGGTTCGACCGAATTTCTTGTATTATTATGAATAATCTGGTTGTATTCTGAAAGTTAGCCATTGTGTGTCCTATCTCTACTTCATGTGATTTTGTCAATATTCTAATGTGAAATGTGACCGTTCAACTTGTCCCTTATTCAAATCAAGCAAAATTATAAATCACTTCAAAAGGTAAAACATATTTAAAGCTCCCTTATTTTTCGGTTACTTCATGGTTTACCACCATCGCTTCTTAATATCGTAATGGTTTTTCATCAAAAGGTAAAATAAGTAACTCATAGCATCAGACTCAGAATAAAACTCTCCGAGATTCTTCCTTCTCCCATCTCCGAAATATTTATAAACATTCCAACACATATCCGCCTTTTCTAAATATAGGCTATCATGCGAGTGAGGCTCCCAAAGGCTATATTCCGAATCGGGAATCTTAAACCATTTAAGTTTTGATATCAGTTTTTCTTGATTCATAAACACCCCTAAAACCATCTATTATTGTCAGACTCTTGTTTAAAACAACAGAAAAAATATTCACAAGCATCATCTTCTGTTTCAAATTTACCAATGACATATATATATCCACGATCGCAAGAAAAAACTTCCCAATAATCTTCTTTTTGTGTTATATACAATCCTATATCAAGATATTTTGAATCAAAAGGGTATTGCACATATACTTGATAATCACAGCGTGGAAATTTATACTTTTTCAACTCTAACATCCGATTTTTAAGTTCATTAATTTTCATAATTAAACTCCTTACGAAAAATTGCTTGCAGAAAATCTTTTCTTTATAGTTCTTCTTTCATTAGTTTCGCTGAGTTTATATTGCTTGAGTTTTCACTCTCCATGTTGAAGATAATACCCCATTACATCCCCTAATTTATGCTTTAGTCAAACTTTATCTCATTCCCATTATCATCATAAAAACGCACACGAGATTTTTTATTCGTTTTTGAATACTTATAAACGGCACGCATAAGTTCCTCCTTTTCACCATCATGTGGAGAGCCAATGTGCCGAATCCAACCCATAGAACTTACTGTTGCCGCAAATCCATCAAGACAAATATCGCCACCAAACCTTGCAATTTGCCCTTTATACTCAACATCAATATACCACTTTGTCCCGCTTATTTTAACAGTTTCCATACTATAGCTCAATTTATACTTTTTCAACTCTAACATCCGATTTTTAAGTTCATTAATTTTCATAATTAAACTCCTCAAACCATTGGAACACAGTATAATCGTCGCCATAACCTAGTCCCCCAAGTTATTATTTTATGTTGCCTTTATCAGTTCAGCAAAAGTCAGATTATTCTACCACATCAACCCTCATTAGATTCGTTGTTCCTGCAACTCCAAGAGGAACTCCAGCAGTAACAACAACTCTGTCGCCCTTATTCACATATCCAGCCACCCTTGCAGCGTCAATTGCAGCATCAAAAAGCTCATCTGTGTTATCTTTCTCCTCAATTAGCAGTGGAGTTACACCCCAAGACAAGTTCATTTGTCTGCAAATAGTTTCGCTTGTAGTACAGCTTATTATCGGTGATAATGGTCTAAATTTAGAAATAAGTCTTGCAGTTTTCCCTGATTTTGTAACAGTAATAATTGCAGCAACATCTAAATCATGTGCTGTTGTAACTGTTGCATGGGAAATTGCGTTTGCGATATTGGAATTTTTTTCATGCTCTCTACGCTCAAACCTTTTTCTATAATCAATATCATGTTCAGTTGTTCTAGCAATCAAAGCCATAGTTTTTACTGTTTCAATTGGATATGCACCCGCAGCAGTTTCTCCTGAAAGCATAATTGCACTTGTACCATCATAAATTGCGTTAGCAACATCGGTTATTTCTGCTCTTGTAGGGCGTAAATTCGTTATCATTGACTCAAGCATTTGTGTTGCAGTGATAACCTGTTTACCCGCATTATATCCCTTTTGTATCAACTTTTTCTGAATTGCTGGAATTTGTTCAAAAGGAATCTCAACACCCATATCTCCTCTTGCGACCATAATTCCGTCTGCTACTTCAAGGATTTCGTCTATATTCTCAACGCCATCAGCATTTTCAATTTTAGCTATAATTCTAGGATCATTCCAACCAAGACTATGTGTAAACTTCCTCATATAGTTAATATCAGCTGAAGTTCTAACAAAGCTTGCAGCAATGAAATCAAAACCTAACTTAGCACCAACTTCAAGGTCACTCATATCGACCTCACTCAGATATGGCATACTGAGTTGAACTCCAGGAACATTAATCCCCTTATTATTCGATAATATTCCACCATGAATAATCTTACAAATTATATCTGTTGCAGTAATTTTTTCAGCTATAAGCTCAACAGCACCGTCATTAATCAGTATCCTTGTTCCTGAAAAAATATCCTGTGGAAGATTTTTAAATGAGATACAACCTTGTTTTGCGTCACATTCTACTTCTCTTGTAGTTAGAGTATAGGTATCCCCATCTTTAATTTCAACAGGCTTATTATCGACAAATTTTCCCAGTCTGATTTCAGGGCCTTTTGTGTCAAGCATTGTTGCTATGTTCAACCCTAATTCCTCACGAATTCTTACTATTTGTTCAAATCGTCTTTTATGCATTTCATAGTCACCATGTGAAAAATTAAATCTGGCAACATTCATTCCAGCAAGCATAAGTTCTCGAATTATATTATCATCATCTGTTGATGGCCCAATAGTGCATACAATTTTTGTTTTTCTCAAATTAATCTCTCCTCATTTTCAATACAGCTTTGTAAAGTTTGTTATATCTAATATAACTTATTTGTAGAACATCCCCTATTTATCGTCTTGAAACTGCAACAGTCCAAGTCATAGGTTCTAGCTTATAATCTGAAGTTGTATGTGTTGCAAGTCCTTGCCCAACAGGAATAATATACTTCACTTCAAGCCCATTTCTGCTCATTTCGTCTATAAAGTCATCTTTTTGCCAGAACACATCATAAATATTATATGAACCCCAACCATGTTCAAGCTTTTGCTTTATCTCAAAATTAATATTAGGCACA
Source organism: uncultured Oscillospiraceae bacterium (assembly GCA_964610805.1). Taxonomy (GTDB): domain Bacteria; phylum Bacillota; class Clostridia; order Oscillospirales; family Ruminococcaceae; genus JAAYPV01. The sequence goes on along the minus strand of CAZSZG010000044.1, from coordinate 7,689 downwards.
TCAAATATCAGCAATCCGTTCTGTTTTAGATTTTGTTTCAGCTTATCATAAAGCTGTTTTCTCTTTGCATATTCAAAATGTCTAATGTATCTAAACGTCGTAATAACGTCAAATTCTGTATCAATCTTATCATCGAAGAAGTCTGCATGCATAGTTTTCAACCTATCAGCCTTATCCTCAAACCTTTTTCTAACAATTGAAAGCATCGCCTCTGAACTATCAATGGCTATACATTCGCCATATTTTAGTCCCTCTTGTAGAATTCTACCATCGCCACAGGCTATATCCATAATCTTCAAATCGCCAGTTTTAAAGTGATCCTCTACAATAATATTAATTGACTTTCTCTCCAACAAATCAAAGCAATTTTCAGGGAAACTTTCAAAACGATTAGCATTATATGTGCTAGCAACCTCATTATTGCGATAGTATTCTTTCATAGCTCCCTGTCCCTTAACAAGATACCTATCATTTTGCCTTAGCTGTCTGTCCCATTCCTGAAGTGTAACAATTCCCTTAGGAAGCTCAACCTTTACTTCATCTTCTATCATCTTCAAAACATTTACGCTATCAAGATAGGATATAAGTTTATCTTTTTTATCTTGACTATTGTAGTTTTCATAATTCTGCACAGTAAAGCCAATCGCCTCTGCAAGAGCATTAGCATTATTTTCAGCAACCTCACCAATACCACAATATTCTACCACTTCCGACACTCCCGAAACCTTTGTAGCAACAGTAGGTATTCCGTTATACATTGCCTCAAGTGCAGACAATGAGCAAGCGTGATTGAAGTCAATATTTTTATATGGAATAAGCAAAACATCAATTTCTGAATAGAACTTATTCATATCATACTTGCCATACTCCAACTTGCAATTTGGTGAATTCTTGATTTCCTCTGGCACAGCAAGTTCCTTATTTCGCCATAAAACCTTAAAAGTAACCTCTGGCGTAAGCTTTATCAACTCGCCAAGCAACGTCATTCCTCTAAACTCCATCTGCTCCTCACCCATAGGTGATGATGCAAAGCCAACAACAGGCTTGCTATTAACAAAAGGCTTTCTTGTCACCTTAAATCGCTCTTTAATATTGTTTATAACAGGATATGATATAATCGGCTCTCTAAAACCAGCCTTTACCATTATATCATAAGCAGTTTTTGATTGAACACAGTATTTATGCACACCAAAGTCATTGAGATGAGCAAGCTCCTCAATTATATTTCCATTCATCGCCTGTAAAGGATTTTGTCCACTAAGCTTAACAATGCTTCTAAACATTAGAAAGCTTCCATTATTTATATGCAAAATATTTGCAGTACTTTCACAAAAAATGCACAGCTGAGGGTTAACCTCTGCCATATGTGACCTAACCTTTTCATCGTCAGACATTGGAAGATAAGTTATTCCATCCTTCACAACTATTTCTGTAAAATTAGGCTCAATTGAAATCATCTTTGCATTATAAATGCTCTTGTTTTTCAGCATCATATACAAGTCATAAGCTTCATTCCTAATCGCCTCTAACCCAAGAGAATCGTGAAGTCCAACGCAAATAACTGCAATAGTATTATGCTGATACCTAATCTTAATCAGCTCAAGTTCGTTTTTAGCACCACTTATATAGCATTTTTCAATCTCTGAAAGTATTCTAGCAGTTGCTGGTGAGTCATGTTCAGCACGCTTTAATGTCATGATTTTTTCGCCAAGTCCAGAATAACCATAAGATGTTAATTCCTTTACTTCAGCCTTATTTATGCCTTTTCTCATTTCAGGATTTATATCAATCAGATAATTCTCAATCTCTTCATTTCCATTGTCAACCCAATTTTGTATTCTCTGTATATTATTGCTATTAAGCGTTGACCTAAGCTTTACTGCATTAAACTCATTAAGCAATGCCTTATAGCTTGTCTGAACAGCAGCCATTCCCATTATCAAGCTTTCTGCTTCCCTATGGTATTCCTCAGTTTTTAGCTTGGCTTGCTCCAATTCATCAATAGAATTGCTAACGCTATTATTAAACTGATTCTGTTTTTCACCAAACGGATGTATATACCAAAAACTCAACTTGCGTCCAAAGCGTTTCATTATCTTTTTTATAGGATTTCGTTCATTAATTTCACAGCCGTTATATGTCACCTTTTGTTCTTCTATTTCCCTCACACCTTATCCTCCAATTATATAAAACATTTCTGTATAAATTTTTAACTAACTAAAACTCCACGTATGCTCAAGCCTTGCTATACCGACCTCTTGGATACCTGAATACACATTAAACCGAACAGCACGAGCCTTATAATCATACGCAAACATATCCTGTGAGCGAACAGCAATATCAATCCAGTACGAACCCTCAACAAGATTTAGCTTATCAAAATGACAAAGTATTTCGCCACTTTCGTTTAGTTTAAATGCAGGAACACGTTCCCTCTGCGTGTTAGTGCCATAGCACTGGACATTATCAACCCTGTAAAACAAAAGCCCGATTAGCACATCTTCAATATTTTTTGGATTAGCTTTATAGGAGATTTTAAGTGTTACCTCCTCACCAGCCTTGAAATTCTCTTTCTTAATCCCCTCACTATCTAAAAGCTCTGCCTTAATTATCTCAGCTGTAAATTCTTTTTCAATCTCTTTTTCATCTCCAGCAAGACTTTCTTTTTTGGAATCGCTATTATCAGCTTCTTTTTCTTTTGTTTGAATAACAGCAGTCTTTTTCTTATTGCCCATAAATTCCATATATTCAGGGTGAACCTCATTCGGCTTACCCATCATTCTAATTAAACCCTTATCAATCCAAATAGACCTCTCACAAATCTGCTCAATTTGGGATAAGGAGTGGGAAACAATAACAATTGTAGTCCCCTTAGCCTTAATATCCATCAACTTATCAAAGCATTTTGATTGAAATGCAGCATCACCAACAGCAAGTATTTCATCAATAAGCAAAACATCTGCGTCAACATTTATCGCAACAGAAAACGCAAGTCGCATATACATTCCCGATGAATATGTTCTCACAGG
>CAZSZG010000044.1:0-4560 GCA_964610805.1 uncultured Oscillospiraceae bacterium | reverse complement strand
ACCTCAAAGCTAATACCGTTTAGAACCCCACGCTCCTCATGCTTATTCCTATTCCAAAACAGTAACCTATCCTTTAGCGTATGCCCTTTATCAAGGTAAACCTTGAAATTTTTATGAATATCATTAACCTGTATTACACTCATTTTCCAACCCCCAAAGGTGAATTTTCTTCATGAGTTTTTGTCAATTCTATGTGATTAATTCGCATTATTTTCTCCTCTAACCCTGTCCCTCCAATAGTTTAGGGTATCCTCAATTGTTCTCTCTATCGGTATCTCTGTAATCCAGCCAATGTCTTTTTTTATCTTTGATGTATTCGCTGAAATCGTTGGAATATCTGACGGTCGAAGTTTATTTTTATCAGTTTCAACAAGAATTTCCGTATTAGCCATACCCAAAATCATATCAAGAATTTCCTGTATTGCAACTGCACGCCCACTTCCAACATTATATGTTTCGCCAGCCTTGCCTTTTTTAGCAAGCAATCCATATGCTCTGACAACATCACGAACATCGGCAAAATCACGTCTTGCTGACAAATTACCAACCATCATAATATTTTCTTTTTCGCCAGCCTCTATTTCAGCAACCTGTTTACAGAAATCTGATACAACGAACATTTCAGCCTGTCTAGGACCCATATGGTTGAACGCCCTAACCATAACAATATCCATACCAAACGCTCTTGAATATACCCCACCGAGCATATTTTGTGTCGCCTTTGTAACAGCGTAAATATTACCAGGCTTAACGGGATTATCCTCACTTATAGGCTCACTGCTATTAACAGCCAAACCATATTCCTCACCCGAACCAATCAGCAAAAGCCTTGCCTTGCTGTCCAAACCCTTAATACCATCAAGTAAATTTAGCGTACCTTTTATATTAACATCAACCGTAAGCTGTGGATTTTTCCAAGATAATGCAACGGAGCTTTGTGCCGCAAGGTGAAAAATACAATCTGGCTTATATCTATTCAAAAGCTGACTTACGCTTGTACTATCCATAATATTAAGGTTACAAACTTCACATTCACTGTTCTCTACCGTTTCATTTTCAAGCTTTGTCGCAAGCACATCATAACCACAATCCTTGATTAGATGCTCAATCAGATACCCACCAACAAACCCTGCACCACCAACCACCAATGCTTTCATTCTTTCAGCTCCTTTGATTTACTTCCCAAAAGTTCCTCATAAAGTCCATATATATCATCAAGCATTTTCTGCATACCAAACTTTTCCCTAGTCCTCTTATATGCATTCTGCCCAAATTTTTCCCTTATATCATCGTCATCAGCAAGCTTTTGTATCGCCCCTGCCAAAGCCAAAACATCATTCGGAGGAACAGTAATCCCCGTCTGCCCATCAAGACTTACATGGGGAACGCCCGTTGGTAAGCTCGTATTTATAACAGGCTTGCCATAAACCATAGCCTCCATTTGAACAATACCGAACGCCTCACTGTTTGCAACTGACGGAAGCACGAATATATCGCAATCTGCAAAGGCATATTTAAGCTCCTCAAATGATAAGTTTCCCATAAAATGCACCTTATCAGCAAGCCCCAATTCCTCAACTCTAGCTTTCAACTCCGACTCAAGATTACCTTTTCCGACAATAAACAACTCACACCCTATAATCTTTTCAAAGGCGTTGATTAGTACTTCAACGCCTTTGTAATAGACAAGTCTTCCTGTAAACAGCACCTTTTTATTCTGCTTTGAAACAAGCAAATCTGATAAAATAGGTCTAAAATCCTCTATATCCTCATAGTCCTCTATATTAAGTCCATATGGTATTATTTCACATTTATTTCTATAAGGCTTGAGATATTTTGAGCCGTCAATATGCCCCTTAGTAGCGACAATAATCTTATCAGCTCGCCTTAAAAACCTCTTCAAAATCGGCTTGTAAAAGAACATAAGCTTTTTCTGTTTTACAACATCGCTATGCCAACTAATTACAACCTTGCCTTTATATTCCGACATAATGCAAGCTAAATCAGCAAGTGGAAACGGCAAATGAACATGAACAACATCAGCATTTTTCGCCTTTTGCTTGAAATCAGAAATAAACGATAATGAAATAGGCATTGAAAACAGCGTACCCATGCTCCCCGAGCGAGATACAAACACATCATTAACGACCTCACTCATCGCCTTACCCTTAGGCTGACACACAAGAACCTCCATCTCCGTTCTGTCATTCAGCCCCTCAGCAATATTCTGTACAACCGTTTCAATTCCACCAATATGTGGATAATAAAGCTTGTTAACTTGTAAAATTTTCATATATATTCCTTTGCTATAACCCACATAATCTTATTTTAAAGCTTCCTCATAGACGCTATACAGCTTTTTCCCTGCATTGCTCCATGTGAACTTTTTCGACCTCTCAAAACCTCTAGCTGACAAGTCGCTACGCAAATCCGTATCGCTATAAAGCAACCCCAAACCATCTGCAATCGACTTAACGGAATAAGCGTCAACCGAAACAGCACAATCCCCCACAACCTCAGGAAGTGACGCCTCCGTTGAAGTAAGCACAGGAGTTCCACAAGCCATCGCTTCAAGTGGTGGCATACCAAACCCCTCATAAATCGACGGAAAAACAAACGCCATCGCACCATTCATCAGTGGACACATATCCTCACTAGCGATATATTTAGTAAATATCACGCTATCTTGCAGTCCAAGTTCCTCTGCCCTTTGGAAAATGCTCTCAAACAGCCAACCTTTTCCACCAGCAAGTACAAGCTTAGGAACGCTGTCAGTACCAGCACCCTTGCGAAACTCAGCATAAGCCTCAATAAGCCTTTCAAGGTTCTTTCGTGGCTCAATCGTACCAAGATACAGAAAATAATCGCCGTCAATCCCAAGCTTTTTCTTAACCGTATCAATCCTACTCTTATCCTCTATCGGATAAAAACGCTTGCTATCCACTCCACACGGCACAACACGAATTTTCTCCTCATACTTTGGAAAATATTTCGCAATCTCCCTAAGACTAAATTCAGAATCAGTAACAATCAAATCTGCCCTTTTCATCGACTTTTCAAGCCCCGTTTCAAGCAGTTTCCTTGTCCTAGTCCTCATGGTTTCAGGAAAAGCCTTGTAAACCATATCATGAACGGTAACAATGCGTTTTCCATGCACACCAGGAGGTATTATATAGTTAAAGAAGTGTGTAATATCAGCTTTCTTGCCAAAAAACATACTATAAGGTATCGGCACAAAATTCATAGCAGCTCTATATGCAAAACCAGAGAAAAACCCCGTATTATGCACACAATTCTCCTTGAAATATGGCTTTAAGCGATTTATTTTTTCCTGTGGATTCTTTATCGCAAAATAGTCAAACAGATACTTATTATCTGGAAAATCCGTCGTAAGAGCATCAATAAGACCAGCCTCACAATAACCAATACCCGTAATTACGTCGCTTATCAGTGGATGTACATCAAAAGCAATATTCACGCTTTACTCCTTATATCTTAGTCAATCTTACCAACTTTTATTTCCTTTTCAACCAAAGCCAAATCGTTGTCAATCATTCGTTTAACAAGCTGGTCGAATGAAATTTCTCTTACCCAACCAAGTGTAGCCTCTGCCTTTGCAGGGTTGCCAAGTAGAATATCGACCTCAGCAGGACGGAAGAATTTAGGGTTAATCTTAACAATAGTCTTTCCTGTCGCCTTGTTAATACCGATTTCGTCAATGCCCTCACCCTGCCACTCAATCTCTACGCCAGTATGCTTGAATGAGATTTCAACGAACTCACGAACAGTTCTAGTTTCATTTGTAGCAATAACATAATCGTCAGGAGTATCCTGTTGTAACATCAACCACATTGCCTTAACATAGTCCTTTGAATGTCCCCAGTCACGCTTTGAGTCCATGTTTCCAAGCTCAAGATGGTCCTGTATGCCAAACTTAATCCTAGCAACAGCATCAGTAATTTTTCTTGTAACAAACTCCTTACCACGTCTTTCACTCTCGTGGTTAAACAGAATTCCAGAGCAAGCATACATATCATAGCTCTCACGATAGTTCTTAGTAATCCAATGACCATAAAGCTTTGCAACTCCATATGGACTTCTAGGGTAAAACTGTGTAGTTTCTTTCTGTGGAATTTCCTGTACCAACCCGAACATTTCTGAAGTAGATGCCTGATAGAAACGGCATGCAGGCTTTACAGTTCTAATAGCCTCAAGCATATTTGTAACGCCAGTAGCGTTAATTTCAGCAGTCGCTAAAGGTTGCTCCCAGCTTGTAGCAACAAATGACTGTGCAGCAAGGTTGTAAACCTCGTCAGCCTGTGAAGTTTTCATAGCGTTTATTAGGGAAATTACATCAGTCATATCAGCATAGATAAAGTTGATTTTATCTTTAATATGCTCAACGTTTCCATAATCAACAACACTTTTTCTCCTCATTATACCATAAACATTGTAACCCTTTTCAAGTAGTAGTTCAGCCAAATAAGAGCCGTCCTGTCCAGTAACACCAGTAATCAATGCATTTTTCATTTTAATATCTCCTTATATTTTATTTAACTT
>CAZSZG010000043.1:5203-12478 GCA_964610805.1 uncultured Oscillospiraceae bacterium | reverse complement strand
AATACTATCGTTGGTGAGCCGATTGTTCTCGCAGATGGGACAACCATTATTCCAATTTCAAAGGTATCATTTGGTTTTGCATCAGGTGGTTCGGATTTGCCAGCTAAGGTTGAGAAGGATTTATTTGGTGGTGGTACTGGTGCTGGAGTATCAATTCAACCTATCGCTTTTTTGGTTATAATCAACGGTGAGGCAAAGCTTTTACAGGTTTCTATGAATGCAAGCTCACAGAATGCTATCATAAATCTTATTCCAGATGTAGTGGATAAAGTTTCAGAAATGTTTGGAAGTTCAAAAAAATCTGACAACCATGAAAAAAAGTAGGCTAAAATCCATGCTTGTGCCATAAAATATAATATTATTATATTTTATGGAGGTACTTATGAAAAAGTTGTTTTGTGTTTTTGTTTCATTGGTAATGTGCGTGTTTTCGTTTAATTTTACGGTTATGGCTGAAAGCAATCAAGGAATTTCTGTATCAGCGAAAGCGTGTATCTTAATTGAGGCGAAAACGGGTCGTGTTATTTTTTCTAAAAATGCTAATACAAAACTTTCAGTAGCAAGCACTACAAAAATCATGACTACATTGCTTTGCCTTGAAAGTGGTGGACTTGATGAGCAATTTGTTGTTGATTCAGAGGCTATTAAGATTGAAGGCTCTACGATGGGTTTAACGGAGGGTGACATTGTTACAAAGCGTGCATTATGCTATGGAATGTTGTTGCCGTCTGGTAATGATGCTGCCAATTCAACTGCGATAAAAATAGGTGGAACTTATGAAAACTTTGCAAGACTTATGAATGAGCGTGCAAAGGAAATTGGCATGACTAGAACCAGTTTTGTAACGCCATCTGGCTTGGAGGCTGCTGGGAGTGGTTCGTCGGCAGCTGATATGGCTTTGCTTACAAGGGAAGCGTTGAGAAACCCTGAATTTAGGGAAATATGCTCACAAAAGAGCGCAAAGTTAAGTTTTGGTAACCCTCCATATGAAAGATGGTTAACAAATACTAATAAGCTTTTAGGAATGTATTCTGGAGTTATTGGCGTAAAAACTGGATTTACAGATGAGGCTGGAAGATGTTTGATTTCAGCTTGTGAGAGAAATGGTGTTACTTTAATATGCGTAACATTGAATGCCTCTAATGATTGGCAAGACCATATTAATCTATACAATAATGGGTTTTCATTGGTTAATCCTAAAGTAATTGGGCAAACAGATAGCTTGAATATTGATGTTGTCGGCTCAGAAATGGATAATATCTCTGTTGGAACAGAGGATACAATTATAATTGGGATGATTGGTGATGAGAGCGATAAAATCACAACAAAAGCCATTTTGCCACCATTTGTTTATGCTCCTGTCACAGTAGGAGATGAGGTTGGTAAGTTGGAATTTTACTATGAAGATAAATATATTGACAACATTCCACTATATATGTTAGAATCAACAGAGTTATATACGCCAAAACAGAGTAAAAAAGGGTTTGATAAGTTTTTAAGTAAAATTAAGAGGGTATTAGGAATGTAGGATTACTTGTTTTAACGAGTATGTGACACTGCATAAGTTTTGTGAATTTATGCAGTGGTACACTATATATGCCTAAGCCCCGAAATTAAGGAGTTTTGAGTGGCAAAGATAAGAATTCAAAAGATTATTGCGGACAGTGGTTACTGTTCAAGAAGAAAAGCTGAAGAGTTAATGAGTAGGGGTAGAGTTAAGCTAAATGGGCATCCGATAAAGCTTGGCGATAAGGCAGACCATAATGATATTATAACCATTGATGGTGAGAGAGTTAATATTCCTAAAAAGAAAAATTTTGTATATTTAATGCTAAATAAACCTAGAGGATACGTTACTACTGTATCTGATGAACTTGATAGAAGATGTGTTATGGATTTACTTGATGGTGTGAAAGAGCGAGTTTATCCAATTGGTAGGCTTGACAGAAATTCAGAGGGCTTGCTTTTGTTTACTAATGATGGTGAGTTTGCAAATAATATTATGCACCCTAGTAAACATATTTCTAAATCATATAGGGTTACGGTTAGACCTGATATTTCCGATGAACAGCTTGTTAAAATGAGTAAGGGTATGGAGATTGATGGAAGAATGACTATGCCTGCAACAGTAAATGTATTGACTAAGCAAGAGGGCAGAGTAGTTATGCTTATTACTATAAAAGAGGGCAGAAATCGCCAAATAAGAAAAATGTGCGAGGCAGTAGGACTTGAGGTTGCAAGGCTTAGACGAGTAAGCTTAGGCCCATTAAAGCTTGGAATGTTAAAACCAGGAACATACCGAGATTTGAGTGCTGAAGAGTTAAGAGCAATAAGAAATGCAATTGGTAAAGAGGTATAAATTATGCTGGAGATTCTCGAATGTAAGGATACTGAAAAGTATTCACATATTTTAAATGATGTTGAAACAAATGGTGAAATTCATGTTGTTGAGGCATTTGATAAGAATGAAGTTATAGGATATGGTATTTATGCATATAATCCCAAATGTGTCGAAATTTTTGATTTTGATGATGGTGGAGATTTGGATTTATGTGATGGTATCATACGTTCAATTTTGTTTAAGGCTTGTTTAAAAGGCATAGATGATGCCATTTTTAAAATAGATGATGTTAATAAAATAAATGAATTAAAAAAGTTGAATTTTGTTGAAAATGACAATAAAATGTTAAATTCGATAAATGATTTTATGAACAGTTGTAAAAACTGCAAAAAAATTGACTAAGTGCTTGAAAAAGTTTTATAAATATTGTATTATTAAATAGTATATTTGTTTAGGAAGGAAAAGATGGTATGATGACGGATAAAAATGTAGGGAGTCAGGCAAGATTAAGATTATCTTATTTGTTTGATGAGGGTACTTATACTGAAATTAATTCCTTGACCAAAGAAAAGGATAGTTTGACGAGCGTGGTTTCTGCTTATGGTTATGTTAATGGAAACCCTGTTTATGCTTTTTCACAGGATAAGGCAATAAATAGTGGTGCGGTAGGAACGGCTCATGCAGAAAAAATAGCAAAGCTTTATTCGCTTTCTGCAAAAACAGGTACACCAATTGTAGGGATACATGATTCAAATGGTGCTTTTGTGGACGGTACGGTGCAGTCGCTTGCAGCATATGGAGAAATGCTTTATAATTCATCTATAATTTCTGGCGTTGTTCCACAGGTTTCAATTATTGCAGGAACTTGTGCTGGAAGTGCGGCTATGCTTGCTTGTTCATCCGACTTTGTAATTATGACAAAAGATAGTGAGTTTTTCATGTCACCTCCGTTTGATGCTGAAATTAACGGTGTTGGCACTGCTGATGCTTCAGCTAAGGCTGGGATTGCGTCAATAGTTTGTGAAGATGATAAATCTGCAATTTTAAAGGCAAAGGAGCTGTTAAATCTTTTGCCAGTTAACAACCTTGCGGGAGCTCCACTTTTTGAATATGAGGAGAGTAATGCAACAATTTCAAGCGACTTAATAGGTATTGTTAATGCTGTTGCAGATGCTAATTCAGTTGTTGAGGTTTCGGCTGAATATGGAAAGTCAGCGTATACTGCTCTAGCAACAATTGGTGGCTCAACTGTTGGTATCGCTGCTACAAACAAGGTTTCTGATAAGCTAAATGCAGATGATTGCTCAAAGCTTGCACGTTTCGTTAGAACTTGTGATGCATTTGCAATTCCAGTTCTTACAATTGTTGATACAGAAGGGTTTGATGCAACTTCTGAATCCGAACTTGCTGGAAGTATCAAGGATATGACAAAGCTTGCTAATTGTTATGCAGAGGCTACAACAGTTAAAATTTCTATAATTACAGGTAAGGCAATTGGACCAGCTTTTATTGCTCTTGCTGGTAAAAATGTATGTGCAGATTTCACATATGCTTGGGAGAATGCAGTTATTTCACCTCTTTCACCTCTTACAGCAGTGGAATTTTTATGGCATGATAAGCTAAAGGGTGCCACTGATACCAATGCAAAGCGTAATGAACTTGCTAAAGAGTATGAAAAAACTCTTGCATCTGCAAATTCAGCAGCAGAGATGAACTGTGTTGATGAAATAATAACTCCTGAAAATACAAGGGCTACGATTATAAGTGCATTGGAGATTTTATCTGGGAAGAGAGTTAGTAAACTTCCTAAAAAGCATAATAATATGCCTTTATAATTGTAAAGGATTTATTACTCATAGTGAATAATAATTTAAGTGAAATATAAAAGATAGACAGAGAAATTAAAAGAATGGTGGTTTATAATATGAAAAGATTTAATGTTACAGTTAACGGAAAAGCTTATGACGTAGCTGTAGAAGAAGTTGATGGGCTTGCACCTGTAGCCACTGCACCAATTGCAGCAGCTCCAGCACCAGCAGTTCAAGCTGCTCCACAAGTAGCTGCACCAGCACCAGCTAAAGAGCCTGTTCCAGTTGCATCTGCAACAGCAGGAGAGGGTACTGAGATTAGTGCTCCAATGCCTGGAATAATTCTTGATGTTAAGGTTTCAGTTGGCGATGTAGTAAAAAGAGGACAGGCAGTTGTAGTTCTTGAGGCTATGAAAATGGAAAACGATATTGTTGCTACATGTGATGGAAAAATCACAAGTATTTTAGTTAATAAGGGTGATTCAGTTAACTCATCCGATCCACTTGTAACGATACAATAAAAAGAAAGGTGGTAAGATATGTCAAGCGTAAAAATTACAGAAACAGTCTTGCGTGATGCACATCAATCATTACTCGCAACCCGTATGCCTATTGAGGATATGATACCAATACTTCCTAAGATGGAACAGGTTGGATATCATTCGGTTGAATGTTGGGGTGGAGCAACCTTTGATGCTTGCTTGCGTTTTCTAAATGAAGATCCATGGGAAAGACTACGCACGTTAAAAAAGTATATGCCTAACACTAAATTACAGATGCTTTTTAGAGGACAGAATATGCTTGGATATCGTCACTATGCTGATGATGTTGTTGAGTATTTTGTTCAGAAATCCATCTCAAATGGTATAGAAATAATTAGAATTTTTGACGCATTAAATGATATTAGAAACCTTAAGACTGCAATTAGTGCTGCAAAAAAAGAGGGTGCTCATACTCAAGTTGCAATTTCATATACATTAGGTGAAGTTTTCACAAATGAGTATTATGTTAATTATGCTAAGCAAATAGAAGCTGAAGGTGCTGATTCTATCTGTATAAAGGATATGGCTGCACTGCTTACTCCATATAAAACAGAAGAATTGGTTAAAGCATTGAAGTCTGCTGTGAAAATTCCAATCCAGCTACACACACATTATACTTCTGGGCTTGCATCAATGTGTCTGCTTAAAGGTATTGAGGCTGGCGTGGACATCATAGATACTGCTATGTCACCACTTGCACTTGGTACATCTCATGCCCCAACTGAATCAATGGTAGCTGCACTTCAAGGTACTCCATATGATACTGGTCTTGATTTGGTTTTATTGAATGAGATAAGGGCATATTTCATGATCTTGCGTAAGAAATACATTGACAGTGGGCTTATTGACCCTCAAATGCTTGCAGTTGATACTAATGCACTTCTTTATCAAGTTCCTGGTGGAATGTTGTCCAATCTTTTATCACAGCTTAAACAGGCTGGAAAGGCTGACCAATTAACAGAGGTTCTTGAGGAAATTCCAAGAGTTAGAAAAGATTCAGGTTATCCTCCCCTTGTAACTCCTACATCACAAATTGTTGGAACACAGGCTGTGTTTAATGTTATTATGGGTGAAAGATATAAAACAGTTACTAAGGAATTCAAAGGCGTTGTTAAGGGCGATTACGGAAAAACTCCTGTTGCAATTGATTCAGCATTCAGGAAGAAAATTCTTGGTGATGAAAAGCCTATTGACTGTCGTCCTGCTGACTTACTAAAGCCAGAACTTAGCAAGCTTCGTGAAGAATGTGCAGAGTGGATTGAACAGGAAGAAGATGTTCTTAGCTATGCACAATTTGGGCAAGTGGCTGTTAAGTTTTTTGAACAACGTAGAAATAAAAAGTATGGTATCGATGGTGATCATGCTGATATAGAAAAGCAAGTCCATCCAGTTTAAAATTTAAAATAAATATAGGGCAAGATTTCTTCGCCCTATATTATTTAACAAAAATGAATATAAATACACCATTCTAGGAGGTGTTAAATTGCCAATAAAAATATCACAGGATTTACCTGCATATTCAACACTAATTGATGAAAATATATTTGTGATGCCTACTGAAATTGCAGAACATCAGGATATACGTCCACTAAAAATTGTTATATTAAATTTAATGCCTAAAAAAATAGAAACTGAAACACAATTATTAAGACTTTTAAGTAATACTCCGTTACAGGTTGATATTGAACTTATGCATATGTCCTCTCATGTTTCAAAGAATACTCCAGAAAATCACCTTAGTAACTTTTATAAAACATTTGATGAAATTAAGTGCAATAAGTATGATGGATTAATTATAACGGGTGCACCTATTGAGTTGTTGGAATTTGAAGAAGTAGACTATTGGGATGAGCTATGTGAAATAATGGATTGGTCGAAAACAAATATCTTTTCAACACTACATATTTGTTGGGGGGCTCAAGCGGCACTTTATCATCATTTTGGAATAAAAAAATATAAACTTGAAAAGAAAATATTTGGTATTTTTGAGCATAGTATATTAACAAGGAACTCACAGCTTTTAAAAGGCTTTGATGAGGTGTTTTATGTTCCTCAATCAAGATACACGGAAATAAAGCGTGAAGATATTGATAATAATCCGCAGTTGGAGGTTATAAGTTATTCTGATGTTTCAGGTGTGTATATTGTTGCTAATAAAAATGGGCGTCAGTATTTTATAACAGGACACTCTGAGTATGATAGGAATACGCTTGCTAATGAATATTTCAGAGATGTGGAAAAGGGAATAGATATTAACATACCTTGTAATTATTTCCCTGATGATGACGTAAAAAAAACTCCATACTTTAAATGGAGTGGTCATGCAAATTTAATGTTTTCAAACTGGCTAAATTATTGTGTATATCAACGTACACCTTATGATTTGGAAGCGTTGTAAATTAATTGACATCATAAATTTAATTTTTGACATAAGGGGGGATTAGCTATGGATGAACTTGACTCTCATGGCGAAGTAAGTCGAGATAACAGCCATACTTGGCAAAACCAAAATGGTCAGCAAGAGGTAAATAACCATCAAGATAATATTTATAATAATGAAATTAACCAACAGAATGTGAATGGT
>CAZSZG010000043.1:0-5103 GCA_964610805.1 uncultured Oscillospiraceae bacterium | reverse complement strand
AATCCTTACAATCAGCAGAATGTGAATGGTTCATATAATCCTTACAATCAGCAGAATGTGAATGGTTCGGATAATCCTTACAATCAGCAGAATGTGAATGGTTCATACAATCCTTACAATCAGCAGAATGTGAATGGTTCATATAATCCTTACAATCAGCAGAATGTGAATGGTTCGGATAATCCTTACAATCAGCAGAATGTGAATGGTTCATACAATCCTTACAATCAGCAGAATGTGAATGGTTCATATAATCCTTATAATCAGCAGAATGTGAATGGTTCGTATAATCCTTACAATCAGCAGAATGTGAATGGTTCATATAATCCTTACAATCAGCAAAGTATGAATAACCAATATAATATGAATAATCCGTATAATCAAGGTAACCCATATTATAGTAATAATCCGCATGTTCGCTATAGTAAATCTAGTGGTGGGGAAGGGCAAGCGGTAGCTTCAATGATACTGGGTATCTTATCAGTACTCTTATCTTGGATTTTCCCAAAGCTTGTTCTTTGCTTAGGGACATTTTCAATTTTACTTGCTATTGCCTCATTAGCAACAAATAAGGCAGGTAAAGGTATGGCGATAGCAGGTTTGGTTACGGCTGTTGTAGGAATGGTTGGGGCGATACTTATTTTAATTATGCAGTCAATGATGTATCAATATTAATCTTAGAGTCGTTAATTTTAAAATATAATTATTATGAAAGAGGGAAAGTTTATGGAAAACAATGGTTACTACTCACAAGGAATGATGGAAGAACCAAAGGGTGGAAAAGGAATGGCGATAGCGTCGCTTGTACTTGGTATTATTGGTTTAGTTTTATTTTGTGCTTGCGGAAGTTTTGTGCTCGGACCTATAGCAATTATTCTTGCTATAATTGTACTTGTTGGCAAAAGAAACGGAAAAGGTATGGCTATCGCTGGTATTATCACAGGTGGATTAGGAATAATTTTGTCAATAGTGATGTTATTATCATTTAAAGATGAGATGGAAGATATCCTTTATCTATATGAAAATTCAGAAGAAATAGTTAGTGAATATGAAGAAGATGGTGAAATTCCTGACTTTATTTTAGAGTATGAAGAAAAGTATGGAAAAGATGAATTTGATGCAGAAGAGTTTATGCGTGCATATGCTGATAGTTACAATCAAGGTAAATAAAACACTAAGGTATCATTAAAATTGGTATGAAGTTTCTTATAAAATAATAAATAATCATAATTCCCAAAGTAACGAATAGAAATTTGTTACTTCTGGGGATTATTTTTTTATGTACATAAAAAGTAGAAGTAAAAAGCTCTATATATAGTAAAATAAGAAAAACAAATAAGAGAATTATAAATGGGTTATATCTCAATGATAAAATTATATGCCCATTAAGTAGTGCGATAATACTTCGTGTATTGCCACAACCAGGACAGAAATACCCTGTAAAAAGGTTGAATATACAGGGGAATTCTATACTATAAATATATTGTTTATATAACTTTACTGCACTATAAATAAGGGCTATAGAAATAATTGGCATAATGATTACAAATATTTTAAATAGAATACTTTTCTTTTTCATTTAACAATCCTCATAAATTAAAATTATTTTTCAGCTAACAAATTTGACATAAATTCTTCCGTAGTCATTTCATTAGGTCTATTATATCTATTCAAGCCATATAGTGAATTTTCATCTTTGGAAATATAGTTAGGTCTTTCATGACAAGTAAAAGTTGCTTTAAATCCAAGTTCTTTTAAGATAGGAACACTTTCTTTACAATCTAAGTCATATGGATATGTAAAGGTAATAGGCATAACCCCTGAATTCATGAACAATTCTGATTGCAATAAACGAACATTGTTTTCAAATATTTGTTTGTATTGCTCTTCTGATTCACCATTCATAATGCAAGAGCCTTTTCTGGTAGCAGACGTATGTAAATCATAGGTTTGGTTGCTAATTTCGATAAGTCCTGTTTTATTTAGTGCTGAAATGTCCTCCCATGTTAAATATGAATAGTCAGAATTCGGTTGTTCTTTGCTTTTTGAGTCCCGTTCAGAATAGCTTCCAACTATTGATATAATAGCTTTCATATCATATTTTTCTAATAGGGGGAGCAAATATACCATATTATAATATCCGTCATCAAAGGTGATTACAACAGGGTTTTCAGGTAGAGGTATATCATCGTTTATATAACTTAACAAATCTTCAACCAAAACAGTTTCATATCCATTTTCTACGAGGTATTTAAAATCATTCTCAATAGTTTTGGGGGATACAACATAATCACCTAATTTAGACGGATTTTCAGAAATCATATGGTACACAATAACTGGAAGTAAAATCTTTTCATCTGAATTATTGTCAAAAGCAAACCACTTATCCTTATTAAAGCTCATAATAACAGCTATAAACAAAATTACTACTACATCACAAATAACTAATTTCAAAAATCTTTTAATTTTAAAACAACTATACATAAGTACAAACACCTTTCATAAAATATTATACAAGCATTGTAAATATATGAATTTTATTGTCTTTATATGCTTGTACTACTTATGTATATTTGGTAATCAAATTGAATAAAATTATATAAACATCCAATAATAAGGTGGTGGAAAGATTGAAACGATTTGGTAAAAGAAAAGCAAAAATGATTGGTGTATGCTTATTAGCAATGTTGTCATCACCATTCATAGCGTCAATTACAATAAGAGGGATTTCATATCTTTCAGTTGAGGCAAATAAGATTAATATATTTAGCCCACAAGAAAGTAAATCAGCTTTAGTAGAATATAAGCAAATAGATTCCTATCCTGATTATGAGGATAGTATTCTCTCATATGGATTTGGGTGGGAGGAAGAATTTGAAGATGAAACTTATGTTAGTGATGCAAATACTGACAATTCAACTATTCAGAATGTTGGAGTGAAACCATACCCAGAAAGCCTTGATAATGTTAGCGGAAATGTAGTCCAAACCTCATATGGTGCATATGGTGGAAATAAATACTTCAATTTAGAAAATAGCGGACAGGTCATGAACAACACAAGCATCACTAATTACAATCTTTCTCAAGAAGGTAAGCTTAAACCTGAATTTAAAATTGAATTAAATGGCGAGCCACAAGTTCTTATAATGCATACCCACACAACGGAGAGTTTCGAGCCATATGAGAGAAATTTTTATGATAGTAGTTTTAATTATCGTACAACCGACTCTACAAAAAATGTAGTTATGGTTGCAGATGAAATTGCAAAACAACTAGAACAAGTCGGTATAACCACGATACATGATTCTACAATACATGATTATCCATCATATAATGGGTCATATGTAAGGAGTGCTGAAACAGTTAAGGCGATACTTGCACAATATCCATCAATAAAAGTGGTGCTTGATGTACATAGGGATGCCATTATTTCAGAGGGGGATTTAATGCAACCTGTTGCAACAATTAATGGTAAAAAGGCAGCACAGGTTATGATTATTTCAGGTTGTGATGATGGGACACTAAATATGCCAAATTATATGCAGAATTTCAGGCTTGCAAGTCTATTTCAACAAAAAATGGAGGGTAACTATTCTGGATTAACCAGACCAATCATGTTCGATTATAGAAAGTATAATCAAGATTTAACAACAGGCAGTTTGCTACTTGAGGTAGGCTCACATGGAAATACAATCGAACAGGCAAGATATTCAGGTGAATTAATTGGAAAATCCATTGCAGATGCTCTTGTTTCATTAACATAATATTAACATCAAATTAGGGGATAGTATATACATAAATCATATATATAATTATAAATAAAAAGAAAGATGGTTAAAATAAAATGAATAGAAGAAAAGCAAAAGCCCCAATACTTGCCATAGCAATTTACCTTTTGCTGAATGGATTAGTATGGGGTTGCATGAAAGTTTATACAAAATCATATAACACAATGAATAGAGAACAGATAACAATGCTTAATATTCAATTCAATAAAGAAACAAGTGTAGAAATATCAATCTTAAACAATAAGTTCAGTATTGATTTTTCTGGTTTAAAAGACAATAATACAATTTATTTTGCAACATATATATATTCCTCAGAAAAACTAAAAACTATCGTTAGAGCAATATCAGAAGTTGAAAATCATGCCCCCTTAAACTTTAATTCTTTATTAAGTTCGTGGTAATACTGAATTAAGTCACCTTTATAAAGAAGATTACAATTTGGCATATGCCTTAAATCTTCAGGTGTACATAATGAAACAGGTTTTTTTAGTTCAATTCCAATTTGCTGTAAGATATATGCAGCAAATTGTGAACAAAGAAACTTGTTTTTATTTTTATAACGGATATTAAATAATATTGACCCTAGTCCTAAATAATTATAAGAATAGTTTCGGCGATTAGATTTAAAATGTTCAATTAACGATTCAAATTCTTTTTTTTGTTCATAGGTAACAGGTATTTCATATAATTCACAAGGAATGTAGCCGAACATGCCTAGCACACCTTTTCCAACAGTTTCCTTGTTAAATGTAGCAGGTATAGGAAAACGCTTGTATGTTCTACAAAAGCTATACATTTCTGAAAGGGATAAATCTTTAGATAAAGAAGCGTGATTATATGGCTTGCGTGTAAAAAGCTTAATCGCTTTAGAGATATTTGTACCTGTTTGGCTTACCAAAAGATAAATTGAACTTTGCATTTTATACTTCACTCCATATTTTTGTTGAACTAATTATTGTTTATGAATACATTATTAATATTATATCATAAACACTTGAAAAAAACAATATAATTTGCTATAATATATAATATGTGGCTAGGTATATAATTCATACGTCATTTATCAATACTTTTTACTTAATCAAGGTGGATTTACTGAATTTTTACGGTAAATCAAGTGTTATTTTAAATCCGTCCGTAGCTCAGTGGATAGAGCGTTACGCTCCGACCGTATGCGTCACAGGTTCAACTCCTGTCGGGCGGACCATCTAGCATATACAAAATAGATGCACACCCAAAATTCCACGTAGATACGTGGAATTTTGCGGTTTTTGAGTAGAAAAATTGAAGGTAAAAACCATAGATGCATTTCGGG
>CAZSZG010000042.1:10635-13125 GCA_964610805.1 uncultured Oscillospiraceae bacterium | reverse complement strand
AATTATGATAAGCTTGCTTTTCTTCTAAACCTGTAAATCTTCTGTGTATCCACTTCAGTTAAGTCATTTTCCTCAATTATATCGCAAGACCACTCGCCCCAGTCGCTCCATTCAGTATAAACATTCATCTTGAATGAGTAAATATGCTCAACAATTTCCCTTGTCTTATATTTAAACCATTCTGAATCCTTAGTCCCATACTTCAGTGCATAGTTAATCTCACCAACATCATAACCTGCAATACTAATATTAGCAATTACAATATCGTTAGCTGGAGTTAGCGTTCCATTATCATCAGCATTATGCCATTTAGTATAGGCAACATCTGCATCATGTTTGCTGATTATTTCTTTAAATGCCCAATCATCTATTGATGTTTCATTATTGAAAGATAAAGCAAGCTGAGCAGTACCGAATGACTCTATAATGTCTAATTCTTCACCCGTGTAATTCCAACCACAATATTTAAATCCAACCATTTTAGTTGAAAGTTCGCATAACTCAGAAGTTTCCTTTTTTTCTGAAACATAATAATCATCTTCAACCCAATCGGAGAAAACATTCTTTGTTTCATAAATCTCATAACCTGCAAATTCATCTTTGTTTCTGCTTTCTTTATAATCAATGCTTTGCTTTCTTGTGCGAGAACGATATTGGATTTTTTCCTCAACATCAAATTTATGTAGCTTATCAACTGGAATAGTTTCATTACTCCAAGCTGTCCATGTTCCAACACTTGTAACTAATGTAATAACTGAACCAATATCAACCTTAGTACCAGGCTTTTTATCCTGTGACATAACATCGCCATAAGGAATATTTACGCTGTTTTTAGTCTGAATTTCTACAACCAAACCTAAGTACTCAAGCATTGATTTTGCTGTTATTTTATTTTGACCAACTGTATCAATAATCTTTACTGTTTCATGCTTAACGATTTCTTCTTCTAAATAATCATCACTAAGTGAATGTGTAATTGGATTTACTGCCTTTACAGGATTGTTAGCCTTTTCTTCAACTGGCTGGATAGGTTGGGGAGCTTGTTGCGTTGGTTGAGTTATCTGTGTTGGCTGAGTAGGTTGCGTAGGCTGAGTAGGCTTTTGTGTAGGTTGCTGTGCAGATTTGATTTCATCTAAAGGCTTATTGAAAAAGTCATCACTATTAAGCTTAGGTTGCTTCTTCGTCAAATCCTTGTTAGGTTGGTTTTGAGAATCATTCTTAGGAATCTCAATCTGTGTCATAGTGCTCTGACTTTTTTCTGGCTTTGCAATCTCTCTAAATTCAGGCTGCTTATCAACTGCTGTATTAGGTTTGAAAATTTCGCTGATTGGTTTCTTTAAAATATTTGTCTCAACTGGTTTGTCGCCTTGCTTGAATTCAGCCCCACAAAAACCGCAAAAATTAAACTTACCCTTTTGATTTTCTCCACAACTTGGACATTTCATATATAAACCCTCCAAATTAAATTATATAGAACATAATGTAATATAAGTCACAAGGAAAATAATCACAAACTCTAGCATTTTATAAGGTTAATCTGTGATAATCTTTCCGAGTACATCGCTAATTAATAGTTTACCATATTTATTATAACTTTTCAATAACTTTTGTACAAATCTAATAACTTTTTATAAATTATTGCAAAAGTTAATATAAAACTTGTTCAATATATATAAGTATTTCTGCAATTTTATGCTAAAAGTAAAATAATAAATATAACTAACAGAACTTAGATGAACTTTTTGTTAATTTTGATAAATATAAATTACAAGTTATTGATTTTTTTTATTTATATGATATAATTTAATTTATAGCATATTATATTTTTATTGCTATTAAATTTAACTTAAATCAAATTAAATATTAAAATGGAGATGTAAATCATGGATAAAATTAAAATATTAGGATTTTCTGGAAGTCTGAGGAACGGTTCTTATAATAAATCAATTTTAAGGGCTGCTGCGGAACTTTTGCCTGAAAACACTGAACTTGAAATATTTGACTTAGCAGATATTCCATTGTACAATCAAGACTT
Organism: uncultured Oscillospiraceae bacterium; assembly: GCA_964610805.1. GTDB lineage: Bacteria > Bacillota > Clostridia > Oscillospirales > Ruminococcaceae > JAAYPV01. The sequence goes on along the minus strand of CAZSZG010000042.1, from coordinate 11,090 downwards.
AGATGGAGAAAAACCATCATCAGTTTCAGAATTTAAAGATAAAATTAAATCTGCTGACGCAATTTTAATTGCTACACCTGAATATAACTACTCTATTCCAGGTGTGCTAAAAAACGCTATGGACTGGGCTTCACGTCCTTATGGTGATAATTCATTCGACGGTAAGCCACTCGCAATTATGGGTGCTTCTATCGGAAATATCGCTACTGCTAGGGCTCAATATCACCTAAGACAAACCTGTGTTTTCCTCAATATGCACGTTGTTAATCAGCCAGAAGTTATGGTTGGAGTGGCACAAGATAAAATTGATAGTAATGGCGTATTAACTGACGAAAAAACTAAAGAAGTTATCAAAAATCTACTTGCAAAGCTTGTGGAACTTACAAGAAAGTTGAAATAAAACTTTTTTCAATCTTAAAATCACCCTCACCGAATTTATAAGGAGGGTGATTTTT
>CAZSZG010000042.1:6417-10535 GCA_964610805.1 uncultured Oscillospiraceae bacterium | reverse complement strand
AAACTCCGTAAATTCAACATCAACATTATATAAATCAGATAGAGCCACTAATTCGTAATTCTCAACGTCAATAATTAGAGATGTGAAATAGTTAGTTGGATAGGCAGCCCCTTTATATATACAAAGCCCCTCAAACTTAACGCTAAAATATTCAGAATCGTTTCTCAAAACCTCATATTCAATATCTGCTGATAGATCTGTATAATGATCATTTTCTTGCTCCACGCCTTTAGTGAGATTATTAAAGCTACCATTGAAATCTCTGAAACGTGAATGTTGTAAAGTAGGTTTTACAAATTCTAAAATCTGCTCATTCATTTTGACGGAATGTTCAGTATCCCCTTCAAATCTAGGATAAGAAAAATATATTTTATTCTCATCATTATTTTCTACAGCCCAATTAGTAATAATTGAAGCCTTACTTACTTCACTAGCACTGGATTTATCGTCCTTTTTTGTAGTACACCCTGTAAGCAACGTGAATATTAGCAAGCTTGCTATTACTAAGATAGAAGTAATTTTAGAAATCTTCATGGTGAACAACCCCTTTTTATTAATCTTATGTTAATCATTCCTAATTTATATTATACCACTTATTTTAGAATTTTCAAACTTTTTCAATTATGCTTGTTTATAATATAAAAAACCAAAAGCAACCGCTTCATACTATTCAGTAGATGCGGTTGCTTTTGTTTTATTTAACTAGAATGAGCATTAAAAACTAATTTTTTTTAATTTAGCAAGGTCAAATGAATTGATTTTGCCATCTTCATTTATATCGGCATATTTCGCTTGTTCTGGAGTAAGAGTATTTGCTCCTAGAAGATACTTTTTAAGCATTAAAACGTCTTCAGCATCAACGATACCGTTTTGATTAATATCACCTTTAACCAAAGCATCTTCACCACTTTCTGCTTCAATTAGTGCAAGAAGATATATAAATGGTGAGTTCCAATATGTAGTTACTTCATTTGTTGAGTAACTTTCGGCATGGTCAACGTAGCATTTGGCACTTGGTGCATTTGCAAGATACGCTTCAGCAGCACTATCTTCAAGGTTTGAATTCACTCCACCAACCAACATTCCTATCATAGTTTTACCTTTTGCCATTGATGGTCTATGGTGTGGATTTTCAGGCGATAACGTTCCATATCCTGTTACAAAGCAAGTTGCTACTGGATTTCTTCCTAGCAGATAGTTCAAGTTTGATTCAGCAGAATTCATATAATCTCCACCATTATTAAATTCATCTGCAAGTCCAAGAATAACTCCTGCATTAGCTACTGTCATATTACTTCCCCAGTTGAATTTGGAAACAGCAACGCCATATGAACTGTTGGTTGTAACACTATTAAAGGTACTTGCTTGAGCTGTGATTGTGCTTTTTATTTTTGAATATACTGCAGAGGATTTATCAACATTATCCATCGTAAGAAATGCAATATTTCCATAATCTCCAACTGTTGACCAGTCAAGCCCTGTTCTTGTTGTTATCTTTTCAAATGCTTGCAAATATTTCGCTTCACCTGTTGCACGGTACATTTGAGCTGCTGCCCAATAGCGTTCGTCTAAGTCAGACATATCGCCATATTCTCCTGTGCTAATGTCTTTTGGATTGCTAAAAATGAAGTTTGGATTGCTTTCAAGGAAACTCCATGCTTTTTCAGCTGCTGCAAGGCAAGTTTCAGCGAAATTTTTATCAATATCATAATAGAACTCATAAGCCATAGCCATTGATGCACAAAAATCAGCAGTTGCTGTTGTAGAAATAGGTGTTACAATTAACTGTCCTACTTCATCTTCAGGCATAATATATCCAGGAAAGTTTTCGCAAGTAAGCTTGTGATAAACGCCGCCTGAATCTGCTTGCATTTTTAACAACCATGTTAGTCCATAACGGGTTTCATCAAGTATGTCAGGAATTCCGTTGCCACTTTCAGGAATGTTTATATCGTCGCCAAAAACTTCAGGGTTTGCATCATAAGCATATAGTAAATCTGCAATGGTCTTAGCAACAGGAACTACATATCTGCCGTAATCTCCTGCGTCATGCCAGCCCCCACTAACATCAATAGTTGCATTTGTACCGTAAACTATCGCTTTGCTTGTATGACAAGCTGTATGTCCAAACTCGCTATCCTCTATTGCAACTCCACATCTCTGTAAATACATCATGCGTACAGCGTCGTCAATAAGGTTTTTATAGACATTTTCAGAAATATTAAAAGCATAGGAATCCTCTAAATTACCACAGCTTATATAATAATTACCTGTTTTAGTTACTTCAGAAAAATCGCCAAAAAAGTTTGTTTCTTCAGCACTTGGATTTTGTTTTTCGCCATAAAGTGAACCAGTATAAGCTACCTCGCCTGTATCAGCATTTATAACAGAAAACTTGCTCTCATTAGTGATATTTCTAAATACAGCTATCTTTTCGCTCTCTGGTTTATAGCCAACTTGATTAATTAAAATAGACTGCATATCATTTTCAGTTACTGGATATGTGATTTTACTGTCATCAATAAGCTCTAAAACAACATTATCCAAATAAATCGTATGTGCTGGTAACGTTGTTCCTTGATCACCACAGTTGAACACTAATCTTGACATAATGTCATTTTCAGCCTCCATAGTGAACGTATAATCCACAGTTTGTGGTTCTTGTGTTAATTCTAATCCTTGCCAAGTATATGCTTGATATGTACCACCATTCTGTTGAATCATTCCCTCCACCTTACGGTTAACTGAAGAAGAAATGTCATACTTTAAGTGATAAATTCCATTTTCATATAATGGAATAATATCATAATAAACTTGAACACTGTAATTAAGACTTCCTACCGAATTAACTTTCAAAGCTAGTTTTCCATCTTCTTTTGCAATTGTGGCACTACCTCCACTAGCACTATATGTATTCCAACCTGATATTCCGCTGTCAAATGTGGAGTTTTTGATTAAATTAGTACTTGCAGCATAGACCGTTGGATTAATACTGTTAGATACAATAGAACCCATTATTACCATAGAACAAGCTATAGTTGCAGATACAACCCTTTTGAATAGATTTCCCTTACTTTTCATAATTTCCTCCTAGTTAATAGTAACTTATGCAAATTACCTTTATTTTTTTAACATTACATAATTTAATTATAAGCTATTGACAAATCGTTGTAAATGATATATAGTACAGTTATAATAGCTTTTTGTGCAAAGAGGTGTAATTATGATTATTAACAATGTTGGATACAACCATTCTCATGATGCTGACTTTTTTATTGAACGTCCAAACGGAAGTGGGGATTATCTGCTTTTACTTATGAAAACAGATTCGATATTCACTTTAAACGGTAAAGATGTTAGAGTTCCTAAGGATTCTATTTTTATTTATCGAAAAGGTACTCCCCAATATTATCGTTGCTTACCACAGGAAACCTTTTCAAATGATTGGGTTCATTTCCTCTTTGAAAATGACGAGGAAGAAGAGTTTATTTCCAGAGGAATACCGTATGACACGCCTATTAAAGTGGATAGTTTATACTTTTCAAGCTTTTGTGTTAAATCATTAGCTTATGAAACATACTCAAATAATTTGTATAAAAATGATAATATTTCTAAATATATGTTTTTGTTATTTAATAAAATTAGTGAGGAGTTTAATAAAACCTCCACAGCAATTCCAAGTACATATTATGAAATTCTTTCTACAATCAGAAACAAAATATACAGCAGACCTTATGAAATACGGACTATTGAAAACACTGCTCATGAGGTAAGAATGAGTAAATCAAATTTTCAACATCAATATACGAAACATTTTGGTGTTTCATTTATTCAGGATTTAATTAATAGCAGAATGGAATACGCAAAAACATTACTCCTAAATACTAATTTAAGTATAGCTGATATTTCTAAACAATGCGGTTACAAACATTATGCTCACTTCACGAGGCAATTCAAGGAAATGATTGGTGTAACTCCCTTGAAGTTTAGGCATGGTGAGTAATGTTCCTGCTTTGGTTATAAATAAAAACGGTTGAGATTTAATTCCCAACCGTTTTGTTTATATGTATTTTTTAGATTTATCTATTAAGAACTTCTTCCCAAGTTATATTTGGGTT
>CAZSZG010000042.1:0-6317 GCA_964610805.1 uncultured Oscillospiraceae bacterium | reverse complement strand
ATCCCAGGATTGTTCTTTATGTCTACAGTAACAGTAACAATATCCCCAGCATAAGCTTCCTGGCTAGAAATAATTAATTCTGTCATATCATTAGTGTCTTTGTTTTCTGTTGCCAAAGCTGTGAATGACAAAGCTGAAAAAGTAACCGCCAATGTTGTTAGACCACTCAATAATGTTTTTACTGTATTTTTCATAAAAAACCCTCCTCATAAAATTTAAAAAGTCGGCATTCTTTGAACAAGAACGCCGACTGAAAAGTCGTAAACTGCAACTGGCTGCCATAACATAATGTTAAGGCCCTGTAGTTTTGCGTCCTTATCTTTCGACAAGTTTGCCAAAATATTTAATTGTTTTCCTCTGCGTATGCTTTTCGTTTTACTCCTGTTTCTTTATTTCTTTCTATGTCTATATTATACACCTTATTTTTCGTCAGTGGTTAACTAGCAATGAATTATATGTAAATAAATTATAAACATAACAGGCTTTTTATTTTACACTACAATCCTAAAAAAACTCTCATCATTTCGTAACCTTTTTCTATATAAACACCCGTACTCTTAGCTGTTTTCTCATTAAAAGCATCAACACCATTCAAAACTTCTGTGCTATCGTAGATAAAAAACGGAACAGGGTCATTAGTATGCGTTTTCAATGAAAGTGGTGTTGCATGGTCAGGAACTATCATTATCCTATAATCGCCCATTTTTTTAAGTCCTGATAGAACAGGTTCAAGAATTTTCTTGTCAATCAGCTCAATTGCTTTAATTTTGTTCTGTATTTCGTTTCTATGTCCACACTCATCTGGTGCTTCAATATGAATATACACAAAATCCTGTCCATTTTCTAATTCTTGCAACGCAGCTTTAGCCTTGCCATCAAAATTAGTATCAATATATCCAGTTGCACCCTCAACCTCAACAACATTCATACCTGAAAACTTGCCAATTCCTTTTAGTAAATCAACTGCTGAAATCATAGATGCCTTTAGCCCAAACTTCTCTTTAAATAAGTCAAGTTCAGCCCTGACTCCCTCACCCCATAGCCATATACTATTTGCAGGACGAAGACCTTTTTCCACTCTTGCTATATTTATCGGATGATTTTTAAGCAAATCGTATGACCTTTTCATTAAATCATAAAGCTTTTTTGCATTTTCATGAGTAGGGATATACTCCTTTATAGCCTTACCTGTAATATCATGTGGAGGAGTCAGCTTTCCAATTTCAAGGGTTCCATTACTCCATATCAAGCAATGGCGATAACTCACACCACTATAAAACTTGAATTCATCACTATCAAGATTTTCAGCAAGATATTTAATCAGAATCTTCGCCTCACCAGTTGATATATCACCAGCACAATAATCCAATATCGTTTTATCCTCATAATTTGGCTCATCAGTAACTGTAACTAAATTACATCTTAGCGATACATCTGTTGCAAGCATATCTATTCCAATACTGCCTGCCTCAAGTGGTGAGCGACCTGTATAATACTTTTCAGGGTCATATCCTAATACAGCTAAATTTGCAACATCACTTCCAGGATTCAAACCATCTGCAACAGTTTTAACCAATCCTACTTTAGAATCCTTTGCAAGCTTATCAAAATTAGGTGTATTTGCATACTCTAACGGAGTTTTGCCACCAAGTTCATCTATTTGATAATCTGCCATTCCATCACATAAAACAATAACATATTTCATATAAAAGCTCCTAATCTATTGTAAAAATTGTAATAAGCTTAAATTAATATTAAATTTAAACGCCATATGTTTCCCTATATTCAAGCATCTTCTCTAAGTATTCCTTGCCAGAAACAATATCCTTTTTTAACGCCTCAATAATATCAACAACTGTAATTATAGGGTAAACCTTAATACCAAGATCCTCATTAACCTCCTGTACAGCCGAACGCTCACCCTTACCCTTTTCCATTCTGTCAACGGAAATAACCATACCAGTAATATTAACATCAGCAGCAGCTTTTAGAACAGGCAGAACTTGACGAATAGCTGTTCCAGCAGTTATAACGTCCTCAATTATTACTACCTTTTCGCCATCTGTTAGCTTTTTGCCAACAATAACGCCACCCTCTCCGTGATCCTTTTCTTCTTTCCTATCAAAACAATAATTTAGCTCTGTACCATATTTATTATGCATTGCGATACTGCACGCAACTGCAAGAGGAATCCCCTTATATGCAGGCCCAAAAAGCGTTTCAACAGAAATATTGTTCTCCTTAATACACTCAGCATAATATTCACCAAGCTTTGCAAGCTGAGTGCCTGTATTATAATTTCCTGTATTAACGAAATATGGTGCTTTTCTTCCACTTTTCAATGTGAAATCTCCAAAAGTCAGCACTCCACATTCAGCCATAAACTTAATAAAACTTTCCTTGTAATTCATATTATCCTCCATTTTATATAAATATATTGTTATCTTTATAAGTATTGCTAATCGCACTCATCCAAACCTTTTAACCAATCATTCACGCAAGCATCACTCGGCATTATAAATGAACCTCTAGGTGATAGCGAAACACTTCCTATTTTGATTCCATCTGGTGAGCATGAACGCTTAAACTGCTGTGAGAAAAATCTTCTTAAAAAAACTTTTTCCCATTTTAAAATCACGTCATTAGAATAAGCACCCTCAAACGCAAGCTTTGCCATGCGATAAATCTTTTTCGGCTCATACCCATATCTAACCACATAATACAAAAAGAAATCATGTAATTCATATGGACCGACTATATCCTCAGTTTTTTGGGATATTGAACCATCTGATGACGGTGGAAGTAGCTCAGGGCTTATTGGAGTTTGGTTAATATCTATCAAAACTGATTTTATCATTTTCTCAGAGTTTTCAGCCTCAAAGCTTACCATATGTCGCATTAATGTTTTAGGAATTGATGCATTTACGCTATACATTGACATATGGTCGCCATTATAAGTAGTCCAACCAAGTGCCGATTCGGACAAGTCACCAGTACCGATAAGCAGACCATTTTGCTGATTTGCAATATCCATAAGAATCTGCGTACGCTCTCTTGCCTGTGCATTTTCATAAGTGCTATCATGGTTATCCACATCATGCCCAATATCCTTAAAATGCATCAAGACGCTATCTTTTATATCAATTTCCTTTAGCGTAATTCCATATGCCTTTGCTAGTCTACACGCATTATTGTAAGTTCTATCAGATGTTCCAAAGCAAGGCATAGTAACAGCAATTATGCCCTTTCTATCAAGTCCAAGCATATCCACAGCATGAACTGCAACTATTAATGCAAGCGTTGAATCCAATCCTCCAGACAATCCTAGAACAAGATTTTTACAGCCTATATGTTTCATTCTCGACACAAGACCTACTGCCTGCATTTGATGAATTTCTGAACAACGATTTGCAATTTCGTCATTATTATCAGGAATAAACGGTGTTTGTGAAAACTTTCTTTCTATATTAGTTTGCTCTTTTTCCATTGAGAAAAATTCAAACCTATATCCCTCATCAGATGAAACAAAATCTGTTGAACGAATTCTTTCGCTTTGTAGCTTTTGAAAATCAATATCTGCATAATTAATTCCAGATTTAAAAAGCTCTGATTCGCTTAAAATAACTCCATTCTCTGATATTATATTATGACCAGCAAAAACCATATCGGTTGTTGATTCGCCAATTCCAGCATTTACATGAGCATATGCACAAAGCAACCCTCCCGACTTTGCCATAGAAACTGTACGTCTATAATCCGACCTACCAACTATTTCATAGCTTGCAGAAAGATTAATAATCAGCGTTGCACCAGCTTTTGCAAGTCCTGAGGAATTACCAAGCAATGAGTCCTCTGATATTTCAATTGCTATTTTGAATTCAGGCATATTATCATTCGCAAAGATTATATTCGAACCAAAAGGAACAGTTTTTCCATCAAATTGAATACATTCATTAGTAGCACCGTTAGCGAAAAATCGTGACTTGCCCCCCATATTATCGGACGCACTTCCCTTTGGAACTATCCCTAAAATACTACCCTTATAAAACAAAGCACCACAATTATAAAGCTTATCCTTATGCTGATAAGGTAAGCCTACAATAACGAGTATATTCAAGTCTTTAGTCTTGTTTATTATCTCTGAAAGTGAATTCTTTGCAGATTTAATTAATGTATGCTGAAAAAACAAATCTCCACAAGTTGAGCCTGTTATACAAAGTTCGGGAAATACAATTAATTTAGCACCATTGCTTTCAGCTGTAAAAATCATCTTTACAATTTCATTAGCGTTATGCTCACAATCAGCAACTTTTATATTTGGCGTAGCACAAGCTGTTTTCACAAATCCACAATTCATAATTTATTCCTCCTACTTTCATATAATAATTATAACCCAAATAGCATATATATGCAATATTTTTCTCAAGATTATTTTTTATAGTTAAATGGAACTAATAATACTTTACTGATTATATAATTATTAGCATTTAAAGCTATATATTAACGTACTGTTAATAAGGTGTTAATTTATTAAGTTAGGTTGTTAACAAACAATTAATGTTAATAGTTTCGTTACTCTTTGTAAATAAAATGAAATAATATGTAATAATTCTGTTATTGAAGATATCCCATAAGCATATATAATATATAGTAGAGATAAATAAATATGTGTAGAATCTTACAATTTAAAGATTCTAAAGTAAACTTCTCTGTCTATAAAAAGTTTTAACCGATTTTTAAAAGGATATAAAACATTATGGACAAAAATCGCCCCTGTATTTTTTAATACAGGGGCGATTTTTTTCGTACAATTTATAAAATATAAGGGAAAACAGATTTATACTAGCTATTGAAAGACCACGAATCTATCTCCATATCTCCACTAAAAATGAAGTAAACGTTTTGTGTTCCAGAAATTCCTGAAATTCCAGAAGTTATGTCTACGAAACTACCATCAGTTGCAGGAACATCAACATATCCCACAACCTTTCCATCTTCGCTACCTGTGCAAATCTTTATAGCACTATTTCCAGCAGCTTTTACACGAACATTAACTGATGTTACACCATTTGTAAATGCAGCACCATTAACCCCCATCCAAGATCCTTTTTTAGTCTTTACTGTTGTATCACCAAGTCCAAGAACATCATTGCCTCCTTGACGATATATAGTTTCTGCTTGCACTGTCTGATAAGGATTGAGCGTTTGTACCTGTGAAACGCCCTTCATCGTTCCAATAACAGATTCAAAAGTTCCATCTGATTTAATTGTAACTTTATCTATCTGTGGAGAACGATAATTCCCTGTAAGTCCTGCTGCTGCCTCAACTGCTCTTGCATGATAAAACAGATAAAGCTGTCCTTTAAATTCAGCAATTGTGTGGTGGTTGTTTCCATGTAGTCCAAAGAAAGTACCTTGATTTACAAACATTATATCCCTATAAGTAAACGGTCCCATCGGACTATTACTAGTCATGTATGCTAGCTGACCATTACCAATTCCTAGATTATTTCCACCAGTATTCCAGTTTGTGCAATAGCTATAATAATAAGTATTGCCAATTTTATTTATACCAGAATCCTCAAACATATAAGGTGCATCAATCATTTGTGGAGTTCCGCTAAGGCTAATCATATCATCGCCAAGTTTTACAACTCTAGCTGTCTTAGGATTAGCATTCTGTCCTTCTGGCACTCCTCCACCAAAATAAAGGTATCCTGTTCCGTCATCGTCAACCAATACTGCTGGGTCGAAAAGCCATGTAACATTTGCATTTGGAGTTTGTCTTGAAACTAAAGCCTTTCCTATTGGATCAACCCATGGACCTGTAGGACTATCACTTGTTAGCACGCCAATTCCGCTAGCATTGTTGCAGAAATATAGGAAGAATTTATCTTTACCATTTATCTTTTTATGAGTAGCCGTAGGTGCCCATGACTGAGATGCCCACTTACAAGCACCACTTGAACCAGCAACTGGAATTGGTCCATGATCTGTCCAGTTAACCATATCTGCTGATGAAATACAATTTATCTTGTTAACATTAGAATAATTATTATCAATTAATTTTCCATTTTCATACTGCAAAACGTCGTTTGTAGTATAAACATATACCCTATCATTGTAAACTAATACACCAGGATCTGCACCAAATCTCTGAGTAAACAAAGGATTATTGTTTTCAGGTGATTTATATCCATCAGCAAGACTTACTGAACTGAACATAGATTCCATCTTCTGAATATCAGCTGTAGGCAACTCTGGTGCATTATCAGGGAACTCATTAATCACGCCCAAAACGAACTGTTTTAGATATT
>CAZSZG010000041.1:2996-13299 GCA_964610805.1 uncultured Oscillospiraceae bacterium | reverse complement strand
ATGGTCGTTTGTGTCGATAAAAATGATGTTGATAAAACATTAGCTTCATTAAAGGTAAGTGGCGAGGAAGCTTATGTACTTGGAGAACTTGTTAACAGCGATGAGGGAGTTATTCTTTGTTAGTTTTGCAATAACCCTAGGTTATACAAAATGTATAACTCTAGCGATAGGCATAAGAGGAGCGGTTATCATGAAAAATATAGTTGTACTCGTATCAGGCGGTGGCACAAATCTGCAAGCACTAATAGATGCACAAAACAGGGGCGATATTATAAATGGAAAGATTTCATGTGTAATATCCTCAAAATCAAATGCATATGCACTGACAAGGGCAATGGATAATGGTATTCCTACTAGGATTATTCAAGCAAAGGATTATAAAGACAATATTGCTTATAGTAAAGCCATTCACGAGGCTTTATATGAGGAATATGCTGATATAATTGTGCTTGCAGGGTTCATGACAATACTTGATGAATTAGTAATAAAAGCCTATCCTTATAAGATAATTAATGTTCATCCGTCTTTAATTCCATCATTTTGTGGTAAAGGATATTATGGACTTAGCGTTCATGAGGCTGTGCTTGAATCGGGAGTTAAGCTAACTGGTGCAACTGTACACTTTGTAAATGAGGTTGCAGATGGTGGAGCAATAATTTTGCAAAAGGCTGTTGAGGTTAAAAAAAGTGATACTCCTGAGGTATTACAAAAACGAGTAATGGAAGAGGCTGAATGGAAGATACTACCTGAGGCGGTATCATTATTTTGTCAAGATAAAATTGAAATTATAGATAATAAAGCATTTATAATAGAGGATTAAATTCTAGTTAAAACGGAGGATAGTCAATGGAAATGATTTCAATAGAAAAAGAGTTAAAAGGTAATTCTTATCCTGGTAGAGGGATTATTATAGGTAAATCTAAAGATGGAAACCACGCTGTTACAGCATATTTTATTATGGGCAGAAGTGAAAATAGCCGTAATAGAATATTCGTTGAAGATGGCGATGGCATTAGAACACAGGCATTTGACCCGTCTAAAATGGTTGACCCAAGTCTGATTATATATTCGCCTGTAAGGGTTTTAGGAAATAAGATTATTGTGACAAATGGTGACCAAACTGACACAATATTTGACTTGATGAACAACCAGCTTACATTTGAACAGGCTCTTAGAACAAGAGAGTTTGAACCAGATGCACCGAATTATACACCAAGAATTTCTGGAATTGTAAAGCTTGAAGACGATGATTTTAACTATGCAATTTCAATTTTGAAGTCGGCAAATGGTAATGCAGAGTCATGCCAACGTTTTAATTTTGCCTATAAAAACCCTATAAATGGCGAGGGACATTTTATTCATACTTATAAATGTGATGGTGACCCTATTCCAAGCTTTGAGGGTGAGCCAAAGCTTATCGCTGTATCTGACGATATTGATGAGTTCACAAATTTGCTTTGGGATAGCTTAAATGAGGACAACAAGGTATCTCTTTTTGTAAGATATATTGACTTAAAGTCTAAGGAAATTTCAACTAGAATTATAAATAAAAATAATTAAATAAAAAAATGAGCCTTTATCCGTCTAAAGGCTTCATTAAAGTATAAATATTTCGGCGGAACAAGGAGTATCATATGTCAAAGGAATTAAAGTTAAAATATGGATGTAACCCTAATCAAAAGCCTTCAAGGATATTTATTGAAGATGGTGAATTACCGATAGAAGTTTTAAATGGTAATCCAGGATATATAAATTTACTTGATGCTTTCAATGGTTGGCAGCTTGTAAAGGAGCTAAAGGCTTCAACAGGTATGTGTGCAGCGACTTCATTTAAGCATGTTTCGCCTGCTGGTGCTGCAGTTGGTGAGCCATTATCTGATACCTTAAAAAAGATTTATTTCGTTGATGATTTAGGTGAGTTGTCACCAATGGCTTGTGCTTATGCAAGGGCTAGAGGTGCAGATAGAATGTCGTCATACGGTGATTTTATTGCATTGTCTGACACTTGCGATGTTGCAACAGCAAAAATGATTCAGCGTGAAGTATCAGATGGAATTATTGCTCCTAATTATACAGATGAAGCGTTGGAGATACTTAAATCTAAGAGAAAAGGAACATATAATATTATTAAGATTGATGAAAATTATGTTCCAAAACCAATTGAACAGAAACAGGTTTTTGGTATAACATTTGAACAGGGTAGAAATGATTTAAAGATTGATAATGCTATGCTTGAAAATATTGTTACTGATAATAAAAATATTACTGATGATAAAAAACGTGATTTAATTATTTCATTAATCACTTTGAAATATACGCAGTCAAACTCGGTTTGCTATGTTAAAGATGGTCAAGCGATCGGTATTGGTGCTGGTCAGCAATCGAGAATTCACTGCACAAGGCTTGCTGGTAATAAAGCTGATATTTGGTGGCTAAGACAGGCTGAACAAGTTTTAAACTTGAAGTTTGTTGATGATATTCGCAGAGCAGATAGGGATAATGCAATAGATATTTATATTTCTGATGAGTATATGGATGTACTTGCTGACGGAGTTTGGCAGAGTATTTTCAAGGAAAAGCCTGTGGTATTTACAAAGGAAATGCAGAAAGCTTGGCTTGATAAGAATACAGGAGTAAGCTTGGGTTCAGATGCATTTTTTCCATTCGGAGATAATATTGAACGTGCTTATAAGAGTGGAGTGTCATATATTGCACAGCCTGGTGGCTCAATCAGGGACGACAATGTTATTGAAACCTGTAATAAATACAATATTGCAATGGCATTTACAGGCATACGTTTATTTCACCACTAAGATGGAGTATAAATTATGAAAGACAAAAAGATATTTACTATTATAGGTATAATTTGTGTAATTTTGGCGATTGGAGTCATTGTTTTTGCTTTGGCTAACGATAAGACTCTTAATTTTATTATGGTTTTGCCACTTATTTGTGCAGTTGGCTGCTTAATTATTGCCAGAATGTCAAAGTAACCGTTGGAGGTAAAAATGAAAATATTAGTTGTTGGCGGCGGCGGACGTGAACATGGAATTATAATGAAACTTGCAGAAAGCAGTAAAGTAGATAAGCTTTACTGCACTCCTGGCAATGGTGGAATTTCAAAATATGCTGAATGTTTTTTAGTTAAAGCAGATGATATTAGTGGAGTTGTGGCACTTGCTAAGAAAATATCAGCTGATATGGTTGTTGTTGCACCTGATGACCCTCTTGTTTTAGGAATGGTTGACGCATTAAATGCTGAGGGTTTTATGACATTTGGGCCAAATAAAGCTGCTGCTATAATTGAGGGTAGTAAGGTTTTTTCTAAGGATTTGATGAAAAAATACAATATTCCTACGGCAAAGTATGAAGTATTTGACAATACTAAAGATGCAATTGCATATATTGAGAAAGAAAATACATACCCAACTGTTGTAAAAGCAGACGGTCTTGCATTAGGTAAGGGCGTTATTATTGCAGAAAGTTTTGATGAGGCTAAAGATGCAATTAACTCAATTATGGAGGATAAAGTTTTTGGTGAAAGTGGCTCAAAGGTTGTAATTGAGGAGTTTTTAACAGGTCCAGAGGTGTCTGTGCTATGCTTTACTGATGGAAAAACAATTAAGCCTATGATATCATCTATGGACCATAAGAGGGCATTAGATAATGATGAGGGTTTAAATACTGGTGGTATGGGAACTGTATCTCCTAACCCTTATTATACTAATAGTATAGCTGACGAGTGCATGGATAAGGTTTTTCAGCCAACTGTTGACGCTATGAATAAAGAGGGAAGAACGTTTAAAGGTTGCCTATACTTTGGTTTAATGCTTACGCCTAATGGGATAAAAGTTATTGAATATAATTGTAGGTTTGGTGACCCTGAAACACAGGTTGTTTTGCCATTGCTAAAGACGGATTTAGTTGATATTATGCAGGCTATTTATGAGGATAGACTTGGCGAAGTTGATATAGAATGGGAAGATGGTTCTGTTGCTTGTGTAGTTTTAGCAAGTGGTGGTTATCCTCAAAAATATGAAACTGGAATACCAATACTTGGTTTAGATGATAAGGGACAGATAGAAAATGCGTTGGTTTATCATGCTGGTACAAAGGTTGAAAATGGCTCTTTCTTGACATCTGGAGGTAGGGTTTTAGGTGTTACTGCGAAGGGTAAGGACTTGAATGAGGCTATAGATAAGGCATATAAGGCTGTTAATTTGATAAATTTTGATGGAAAGCATTTCAGAAAAGATATAGGGAAAAAAGCAGTTTCAGCATTGAATTAGTTGGTAGATAATTTAAAGGAGGCTTGCAGTTGAAAAAGATATTTAATTTTAAAAATTGCATTATTATGGGGATATACTCAAATATAATGTTTATATTATTCATAATTATCTGCTTATTTTACTATGATTTGTATGGTGATTCGGGCATAGCAAGCACTCCATTTGAGATTACAGCGTTTACTATTGAGGCGTTAGGTTTTATTTTGATGGCAATTTCAATTTTAGGTATCATTTTGTTGGTTAGGCAAAGGATGGTCATGAAAGTATTGATGGCAACTTATTTAGTTATAGAGGTCGTCATAATGCTAATGGATTTTAAGTTTTTGTCGCTTGGTGATTGGTATGATGGTTACTCAAGTGTTTTGATTATTTCACACGCTGTTTTTTCAGCAATAGTTTGTTTAAGCTATTTGTCGCTTAACCATAAAAAACTCCCTTTTCAGATTGTAGTAGGCGTTGCAGCTTGTATAATGCTTGCTGGAATGTTCTGTATTGTTTATAATATCAGAATTTACGCTAGTGTACTTATGAATTCTTTTGCTTATCTTTTCCTGTATGTAGCAATGTTAATTCAATTAAATTTAGAAGTTTTAGAGGTCGATTGCTATGGAGATAAAGCAAATGTAGTTGAATATAAAAGTTCCTTTTTTGATTAACAATTCTTGGAGGTGTAGTCCTAAATGAATGAACGCTTGCCTTATCTTCGTGAAAAGACATCAAGGTTAACGGTTTCACCAGGAGTATACCTAATGAAAGATAAGCAGGGCAAAATAATATATATTGGGAAAGCTAAAAATCTTAAAAATCGTGTAACTAGTTATTTTAGAGAAACCCCTGACCATACTCTAAAGGTTGCTAAAATGGTATCATTGGTTTATGAGTATGATTTTATTGTAACGGATACAGAGTATGAGGCTTTGGTTTTAGAATGTAGCTTGATAAAACAACATAAGCCTAAATATAATATTCTTTTAAAAGATGATAAAGGCTATCATTATATTAAGGTTTCTAATGATGATTATCCACGAATAACTGCTGAAAAACAGTTGAGTGATGATGGAACTTACTTAGGACCTTATACTAGCTCGACTGTTACAAAACAAGCTGTTAACGAAGCTAATTTGGTTTTTAAGCTACCTACTTGCAAACGTAAATTTCCTCAGGAATTCAAAAAAGACAGACCTTGCTTATATTATTATATTAGTCAATGTATGGGGACTTGCATTGGAAATATGGGTGCTACTAAGTATAATGAACTTGTTTCGCAAGCGATTGAATATATCAAAAATGGGAGTCATGCCTCAATTGAGAGAATGCAACGAGAGATGGAAGAGGCATCTGAAAGTTTAGATTTTGAACGTGCTGCAATATTGCGTGATAGAATTTCAGCAATTTCTAAAGCTAGCGAATCTCAGAAGATTGTGGATAATGAGCTAAGGGATACTGATGTAATTGCTGTTGCACAGAATGCAGGTGGTTCATGTGTTGCAATACTGATGTATCGTGATGGAAGATTATTTGATAAGTCAACATATATTTTCAATGATAGTGATAATGAAGAGGATATTTTAGAGGCATTCATTGCACAATATTATCAAACGAATGATATTCCAAAGCTGATATTAGTCGAACAGGAATTGCCTAATAAAGAGTTAATAGAAGAATTACTGCGTGGAAGGTGCAATCATGCAGTTCATTTATTATATAGGCAAAGGGGAAATTCATTGAAGTTGATTATGCTTGCTAAAAACAATGCAAGCGAACATTTATCAATAGTGGTTGGTCGAACGGGCAAGGAAATTATTGCATTAGGGGAACTAGCAAAGCTTTTAGGTATGGATAAACAACCACAATATATAGAAGCGTATGATATTTCAAACTTGGGATCAACAGCAATGGTTGCGGGAATGGCAGTGTTTGAAAATGGTAGACCGTTGAAGAGTGCGTATAAGCGTTTCTCTATTAAGAATGTGAATATACAGAATGACTATGAGTGTATGAGAGAGGTTTTGGTTAGGCGATTTAATAGGTATTTTGAAGGTGAGGATGAGGGGTTTTCACGTCTGCCTGATTTGATATTTGTTGACGGTGGTAAAGGTCATGTTAATGCAGTAGAGCCAACCTTACAGGAGATGGGTATAACTGTGCCTGTTTTTGGTCTTGTAAAGGATAATAAGCATCGAACACGAGCGATTGCGTCAAGTGGCTCAGAAATATCAGTTACAAGTACAAAATCTGCATTTATGCTTATTACACGAATTCAAGATGAAATGCATCGTTTTGCTATATCATATCAGAGGTCTAAACACGCAAAAATCACCTATGAATTAGAACTTACAAAAATAAAAGGAATAGGTGTGAAAAAAGCACAAAGACTATTAATGAAGTATAAAACAAAAAGTGCATTAAAGTTGGCAACTGTTGAAGAACTTTCAAAACTTTTAGGAGTTAAAGAGGAAACTGCAGTTGAAGTCTACAATTTTATAGAGAAATTATAGACAAATGTACAAAAATGATATATAATGTTTGATAAAGCATTGATAAAAATGCTGAAAAGTTTTATAATGTCTGTAAGGAGTTAAATAATGCGTGTAATTACGGGAATAGCAAGGGGACGTCGTTTGGAAACACTTGTAGGTAATGATGTTCGTCCTACTGCTGATAAAGTTAAAGAAGCAATTTTTTCAGCTATACATTTTGATATTGGTGGAGCAAAGGTTTTGGATTTATTTTGTGGAAGTGGACAGCTAGGGATTGAAGCGTTGAGTCGAGGAGCAGAATATTCTGTATTTGTTGATAAATATAAAGAATCAATTGCAGTGGCAAAAAAGAATATAGGAGCTGTTGGTTTTTCAGATGTATCAAAAGTAGTTCATATGGATAGCTTGGACTTTCTAAAACAAACTGAATTAAGTTTTGATATTGTTCTTCTTGATCCACCATATAAAAAAGGACTGGTTATATCAGCTTTGGAGCATTTATCTGAAAAGATGAATGACGGTGGAAAAGTAATATGTGAACATGAATTAGAACTGGATTTGCCTGAAAGAGTAGGGGATTTAAGTCTAAATAAGGTGTATAAATATGGTAAGGTTAAGGTTAGCCTTTTTGAGAAAAGTCCTGGGGAGGAGTAGGTATTAATGAGAAGAGTAGCAGTCTGTCCTGGTAGTTTTGATCCTGTAACATTTGGGCATGTAGATATTATAACAAGGGCGTCAAAGCTGTTTGATAAGGTGATAGTGCTTATATCAGCTAATGCAGAAAAAAACACTAGCTTTTCATATACGGAAAGACTAAGTTTTATTGAGAGAGTAACTTCAGATTTAGATAATGTTGTAATTGATATTTTAGATGGGTTATTAGCTAATTATGTAAAGGATGTTGGAGCGATTGCGATTGTAAAGGGCTTACGAGCTGTGAGCGACTTTGAGTATGAGTTTCAGATGGCATTGGCTAACAAAAAACTATATGAGGGAGCAGAAACAGTTTTCCTAACCACAAGTGCAGAAAATATGTATCTTAGCTCAAGCGTTGTAAAGCAGATTGCCAGCTTTGGTGGCGATATCAGTCATTTTGTACCTGGTTGTGTTTTAGATGATATAAAAAACAGGTTGGTAAAGGAGAATAAAAATGAATATTGATGAAATATTAGATGAAATGGATGAACTTTTGGATAAGTCACCATCTGTCCCTTTTTCTGCTCATAAGGCTATGGTAGATGTAGAAAGAGTGAGGGATTTAATAAACGACGTGCGTTTGAATATTCCACAGGAGATTAAAAGAGCGAAGCTTATTGACTTTGATTGTAATAGGATTATAAAAGAAGCTGAAGCAAAAGCTGAGTCGATAGTGAGGAAGGCTGAGGAACGTGCAAAGGTTATAGTATCCAATGATGCTATTGTTAAAGAGGCAAAGCAAAAGGCAATTGACATGCTTACTAAAGCACAATCAAGTTCTAAGGATATTAAAAGTGCTACTAATACATATGTAAATAATATATTGTCGGACACTGAGAGATACTTGCAAGACAGCCTGCAAAACGTAAAAAAGACAAAACAGGAGATTACTCAAGTTAAAAGCACACCTCAAAGGGTTTGATAAAATAATTTTTAACAAGGTATGCATTGCAGAAAATTACAAATTTTAAATATTATATTGCACTAATGTAAAAGAATATGATGATATTAATGTAAAATCCTTGACAAGTGTGAAAGTTTATGATAAAATAATAGAGCCGCATATGTACGGTCTTATAAAATATACTAATGTATATACCGTTTGTAGCGAGTTTTATAGAAAAGGCAGGTGCCAAAATGTACGCAGTTATTGAAACAGGTGGAAAACAATATCAGGTTAAAGAGGGAGACGTTGTTTTTCTTGAGAAGTTGAATTATGAAGTTAATCAAACCGTTAGCTTTGACAAGATTGTTGCAGTTGGAACAGATAATGGTTTAAAAATTGGAGCTCCATATGTTAGCGGTGCAACAGTGGAAGCAAAGGTTTTGAAGAATGGTAAGGGTAAAAAGATTACTGTATTTACCTATAAGCCAAAGAAAAGTTCAAAAAGAAAAATGGGACATAGACAGCAATATACTTCAGTTATGATTGAAGCAATTAAAGCTTAATATGATTCTCGTTGATTTTTTCAAAAGGAACAGTGAATATTTAGGCTTTCAAATAAGTGGACACGCAGGATATGACGATGTTGGCATGGATATTGCTTGTGCAAGCGTATCTTCGGCAGTTCAATTAACTGCTAATACAATTACTGATTTTATGAATATTAAGGCTGATGTTGATGTTTCATCAAATGTCATTAGCTTAAAAATAAATGAAGATTGTGCTAGGATGGGTTCAATTATGATTGAAAGTTTAAAATGTCATTTGGAATTATTATCGCAACAATTTGATGAAACAATTACAATAAAAGCTACGGAGGTGTAAGATAATGATAAATATTAGTATGCAATTTTTTGCACATAAAAAGGGTGTAGGTTCTACAAAGAACGGCCGTGATTCAGAGTCAAAAAGATTGGGAGTTAAGAGAGCTGATGGTCAGTTTGTTTTAGCTGGTAATATTTTGGTTCGTCAACGTGGTACACATATCCATCCTGGAAATGGTGTTGGCAAGGGTTCTGACGATACATTGTTCGCAATGGTTAGTGGCAAGGTAAAGTTTGAGCGTGTAGGTCGTGACCGTAAAAGAGTATCCGTTTACGCAGAGCAGTAATCGGGAATAAAACATTAAAATTAATCCCGAGCTTTTGCTTGGGATTTTGTTTTATACACATTCCTTTAGCTTTGGCAATTGGAATTATAGAGGAGAATAAAATGTTTGTAGATAAGGCTAAAATAATAATTAAAGCTGGTGATGGTGGAGATGGTGCAGTATCATTTCATCGTGAAAAGTATGTTAACGCTGGTGGACCTGATGGTGGAGATGGTGGAAAAGGTGGCGATATTGTCTTTTTAGTTGATGATAACTTTTCGACGCTAATTGACTTTAAATATAAAAGAAAATATGTTGCAGATAGTGGCGAAAATGGAGGAGCAAAGAAATGCTCTGGAAGAGCCGCAAGGGATTTAATTATAAAGATACCAAGAGGTACGGTTGTAAGGGAAGCTAAAACTGGAAGAATAATGGCTGATTTGTCAGGGGATGAACCTGTGATTTTATGTAAGGGGGGCAAGGGTGGTAAGGGAAATTCTAATTTTGCCACATCCACACGTCAGATACCTCGTTTTGCAAAACCTGGTTTTCCTGGAGATGAATTTGAAATTATACTTGAACTAAAACTTATTGCTGATGTAGGATTGGTTGGGTTTCCTAATGTGGGGAAGTCAACGCTTATTTCTGTTGTAAGTTCTGCGAAGCCTAATATTGCTAATTACCACTTTACAACATTGACACCTGTGTTGGGGGTAGTTAGCGTTGAGGAAGAAAAATCATTTGTTATGGCTGATATTCCTGGATTGATTGAGGGTGCAAGCGAAGGAATAGGCTTGGGGCATGA
>CAZSZG010000041.1:0-2896 GCA_964610805.1 uncultured Oscillospiraceae bacterium | reverse complement strand
CGTTTATTATGTTGATGCAAAATGGCTTGAACCAATCATGCGAACAATTAACATGGATGATTACTCGTCGTTACAGTATTTTCAGCGTGTTTTGCGTAGTAGTGGAATAATAGATAAGCTACTGGAAATGGGCATACAGGAAAATGGAACGGTTAATATTTTAGGGTATCAATTTGATTTTATTAACTAATTTTAACTATATTATGGAGATGTTAACTTATGATTGAAAAACTTGACATAAGGGAAGTTAACCAGTTCAGCCCATTAACATTAGCATTTTTAGGCGATGCTGTTTATGAACAGCTAGTTAGGGAACGACTCGTTATTGAAGCAAATATGCCTGCTGGAAAGCTTCACGATATGAAAATAAAGCGTGTATGCTCAACGTATCAGTCAAATGCAGTTGAAATATTAAAAGAGAATTTGACTGAAGAAGAACATACTATATATAAAAGGGGCAGGAATGCTTCAGGGAATAATGTTCCGAAAAGTGCGAATGCCTGTGATTATAGGCGTGCAACAGGTCTTGAATGCTTGTTTGGGTATTTGCATTTATTAGGGGATAAGCAAAGGATAAACGAATTATTTGATATAATATGGAAGATGGAGAAAGTCGAGGAGGGTTAGTATGGCAGGGCATTCTAAATGGAGCAATATTAAAAGACGTAAGGAAGCAACCGATGCTGTAAGAGCAAAGATTTTCACGAAAATAGGTCGTGAAATGATTGTTTGCATAAAAGAAGGGGGAGCAGACCCTAATAATAATGCAAAACTTCGTGATTTAATTGCAAAAGCGAAGTCTAACAATGTGCCAAATGATAACATTGAGCGATTGATAAAAAAAGCATCTGGTGATAGTAATAAAGAAAATTTTGAAGATATGGTTTATGAAGGCTATGGTCCAAATGGTGTAGCAGTTATTGTCGAATGTTTAACTGACAATAAGAATCGTACTGCTGGCGAAGTACGTCATTATTTTGATAAATATGGTGGAAATCTTGGCACACCTGGTTGCGTTTCGTTTATGTTTTCTCAAAAGGGAATTATCATGATTGAGAATAATGGGATTGATGAAGACAAAATTATGGAGGACTGTTTTGAATTTGGTGCTGATGACTTTTCTGTTGAGGATGAAACTATCGAAGTCATCACAACGCCTGCGAACACCCATGATTTAAGAGAGAGCCTAGCTGAGAGAGGGTATAATATACTTTCAGCAGAAGTGGAGCAAGTACCAGCGACGTATACCACTCTTACTGATGAGGATAGCATTAAGAAGATGAATAATCTACTTGATCATCTTGAAGATAATGATGATGTTCAAAATGTTTGGCATAACTGGGATATGACTGAATAGTTTAATTACTTTTTATATTTTATAAATAATAAAATCCACCTTTTTGTTTAGTGAATTTGAGGTGGATTTTTAATGTAAGTTTTTTATTTAACAGAATGAAATGAAACATGAGATATCGAGAGAAATAGAGATATTAAGAGAGATTTTAAGCGTAAGAGTGATATAAATTGAAAATTCGTTATTTTGACTATTGACATTCTTGCGATAAAAATATATAATAGTTTATGTTATGTCAAGGAATGTGCAAACTCCGTTAAATCGGTACTTGCGGTTGTGCATTAAATTTAGATAAACCCATCTCTTATTTATCTTGACCAAATTAATAATACGGAGGAATATATATGTCAACTTATATGCCAAAGGCTAAAGAAGTTAGTCGTAAATGGTATGTTTTAGACGCTGAGGGTAAGTCTCTTGGACGTGTGGCAACTAAAGCAGCTCACATTTTACGTGGAAAACATAAACCAACATTTGTGCCTCATTTTGACGGTGGTGACCATGTTATCATTATCAACTGTGATAAGGCTGTTCTAACAGGAAATAAATTAGAAAAAAAATCATATACTTGGCACACTGGATGGATCGGTGGATTAAAGCAAATTAAATATAAAGACTTAATGGCTACAAAAGCTGATAAGGCTATGATGATAGCTGTAAACGGTATGCTCCCTAATAATACTTTGGGCAGAGCTGCTCTTACAAGACTAAGAGTTTATAAGGGTGTAGAACATACACATCAAGCACAAAAGCCTGAAAATTATGAAATATAAAAAGGGGGTCGCTTAAATGTACGAATCAAAACAAAAATATTACTACGGTACTGGTAGAAGAAAACATTCTGTTGCAAGAGTAAGAGTATATCATGGAAGTGGTAACATTACTATAAATGATAGAAACATTGATGATTATTTTGGCCTTGAAACATTAAAGCTTATTGTTCGTCAGCCAATGGATTTGACTGATACGCTTGATAAGTTTGATATTATATGCACTGTTGCTGGTGGCGGTGTTACAGGACAAGCTGGTGCTATTAGACATGGTTTGTCAAGAGCTTTGCTTGTTTATGACCCAGAATTAAGACCTGTATTGAAAAAGGCAGGCTTCTTAACTCGTGACCCAAGAATGAAGGAAAGAAAGAAGTACGGCTTAAAAGCTGCTCGTCGTGCTCCTCAGTTCTCAAAGAGATAATATTTATTGGTATGTAAACCTACGCAAGTATCGTATTTGCGTAGGTTTATTTTTGTAGAAATTATATAAAGTAGCATGGATTTTTATTCCTTTATTATAAGGTGTAGGAATATGTAAATGTGAATAAATATTATTTAATTAAATGGAGCAGTAAGACTTTTAAAGTTTTACTGCTCCATATTTAGTTTTTATTGCTTATGGTAACTATAATTGGAAGGATGCAAACCAGAATGGGATAGCTATCTATTTTATGGTTATATGGCTAAAAGAACCTGCACTGTCAACGAAATGAGGGATGTGTGAAGATGAAATACTTTAGATTAAAGTTAAATCCCAAAAATAAACATGAAA
>CAZSZG010000040.1:0-13454 GCA_964610805.1 uncultured Oscillospiraceae bacterium | reverse complement strand
ACTTGTTCTTTTCCATTACTATTTTCTAAATTACAGCCTGACGTAAATACATAAATAAAAATTGTAAAAACAACAAAAAAACGTTTCAAAAATTCACCCCCAAAATTATCTAAACAGTTTAGTTATTTTTATTAACAATTAAAATGCTTTTAAAACAATTTTCACACAAATATTTTACTACCTCATTATACCACTTTCTACATACCATATGCAAGCAAAAACACAGAGCAGTAAAACTTTTAAAGTTCTACTGCTCTATATAATTTAATAGCATTTACATAATATTACACTTACTGTTAACCAAACATCACTTGCATGGTTTAATACCCCAAATATTCTTTGCATAATCTTCAATAGTCCTGTCGGAGCTGAACTTCCCAGCATTGCACATATTAAGCCAACACTTGCGTCCAAACTTCAGCCTATTCTTATAGTCAACATTAGATTTCAGCTTTGCCTTAACATAGCTTTCCATGTCGCCAATTAGGTAATAATTATCAGGAGTATGCCAGCTTGCACCATCAAGTAATGAGTAATAAAGCTCCCTGAAATAGCCTGTTCCGTCATCTGAAACAGTTCCATCAATCAAGCTGTCCACAACTCTACGGATTTTCTCATTTTTAGCCATTACTTTTCTGCTATCATATTTCGGCATAAGCTTTTTCAAATCCTCAACCCTTGCTCCGAAAATATAGTTATTCTCCTCGCCAGCCTCCTCAACAATCTCAACATTTGCTCCATCGAATGTGCCAAGCGTCACTGCTCCGTTTAACATAAGCTTCATGTTACCCGTACCTGAGGCTTCTGTGCCAGCAGTAGAAATCTGCTCTGAAACGTCAGCTGATGCAACAAGCTTTTCAGCATATGAAACATTATAGTTCGACACAAACACAACCTTAATTAAGTCACATACATCTTTATCATTTTCAATTAGCTTTGCAATTTCGTTGATATACTTAATAATTCCCTTTGCTCTCCTATATCCAGGTGCAGATTTTGCTCCAAAAATAAAGGTTGTAGGTGTAAAATCAGTTATACTTCCGTCCTTGATTCCAAAATAAATATATAATATCGAAAACGCATTCAGTAGCTGTCTTTTATACTCATGCAGACGTTTTATTTGAATATCAAAAATGCTGTTCTCATCAATTTTTATGCCCTCTTTTTGCAATATAAAATCAGCAAGCTGTTTCTTTTTCGCCTGCTTAATATCTAAAAATCTTTGCAGTATAAGTTTATTATCAGCAAACTTTTCAAGATTTTTCAGCTCATCAAGCCTAACAGTCCAATCATCGCTACCCAAAAGCTCTGTTACAAGCCCCGACAGTTCCTTATTACAAAGTGCAAGCCATCTTCTTTGAGTTATACCATTTGTCTTGTTCTGAAACTTAGTTGGGAAAATTTTATTCCATGTTTTAAGCACTGTATCTTTAAGAATTTCAGTGTGAATTTGTGCAACGCCATTTACAAATGAGGAGCAGTAAATCGCCATATGAGCCATCTGAACCTGTTCCTTGCTTATAATTTTCATCTCATCAATATCTTTTTTGCTCACACCTTTTTTATACATATCTACAATAAAACGCTCGTTAAGCATAATGATTATCTCGAAAACTCGTGGAAGTAAGTCCTCAACAATTTTGCAATCCCACTTCTCCAATGCCTCAATCATTATAGTATGGTTTGTGTAGTTGAATACCTTTTGAGCAATCGCAAAAGCGTCATCAAAGCTCATGCTTTCGTTATCCATAAGCTGACGTATCAGTTCAGGAATTGATATTACAGGGTGGGTATCATTCAACTGTATCGTTACATAATCAGCGATATTTTCTACTGTGCCATGATTTTCCTTATGCTTTTTTATAATATCCGTAAGCGATGCACAACAGAAAAAATACTGCTGTTTCAGCCGTAATACCTTGCCATCAAGCGTATCATCATTAGGATATAAAACCCTTGAAATATCCTCTGCAAAAATCTTTTCCTCACTTGCCTCAGCATATTTCTGCTCATTGAAAAGCTTGAAATCAAACTCATTTATAGGTTCAGCTTGCCAAAGTCTAAGCGTACCTATGTTATCTGTTTTAAATCCAATTACTGGCATATCATATGGAACAGCGTTCAATGTCTGCCCGTTAAATTCAATTAAAACTCTGTCTGCATCACATCTCTTTGACCATGCATCACCATATTTTGTCCAATCATCTGCCTCCTCAACCTGAAAACCATCAACAATTGACTGTTTAAACAAGCCATATTTATAGCGAATTCCATAGCCATCTAACGGTAAATTAAGCGTTGCTGCACTATCAAGAAAGCAAGCTGCCAAGCGTCCTAATCCACCATTACCCAATGCTGAATCCTCAATATCCTCCAAGTCAGATAGCGATATTCCACATGATTCCAGGCTTTCTTCAACTTCGCTATAAATACCACGACAAAGTATATTATTGAAAACAGCTCTACCCACAAGAAACTCCATCGAAAAATAACAGGCTCTACGGCTATTCAAATGCTTTTCAACGCTATTATTCCAATCGCTAGAAATATCACTCATGACAACATTTCCAACTGCATGATGAATTTGTTGACTGCTTGCATTTTTAGGTTCAACACCAAAGCATTGCGATAATTGTTGTGTAAAATCTGCTATAAATTTATTCTTATCCATATTTCTCTCCTTAATCTATCTGCCATAAATTCTGTTAAGATTTTGTAATTTGCGAATTAAACCCTTACTTAAATCATTTTGTTTTATCCTATAGGTCCAGTTATTCTCAAGAGTAGACGGTGTATTCATGCGTGATTTACTTCCCTCATTCAGCAAGTCCTGCATTTGAACAATGGTAATTTCAGCACAACTGCTCCAAGCAAGCCTAATCATACCCCAAGCAATTTCTCGCTTTACTCTCAAATTCATATACTGGGTGCAATATTTTGTAGTATTTTTAGGAGATGAACTCACCCAGCCTTTTAATGTATCATTATCATGTGTGCCAGTATAAACCACGCAGTTAGACGTTTTATAGTTGTGAGGAAGATATTCATTTTCTGCGTCACCATCAAATCCAAACTGCAAAACTTTCATACCTGGAAAGCCTGTTTCCTTAACCAGTTTCCTAACCTCAGGAGTAATAAACCCCAAATCTTCTGCAATAATATTTATCTTGCCCAGCTTTTTCTCAATCGCCTTAAATATCTCAACACCAGGACCTTTTCGCCATTCGCCATGTTCAGCCGTTTCATTTTCATAAGGGATTGCATAATAGCTGTCAAACCCTCTAAAATGGTCGATTCTCGTTATATCATACATCTTAGTAGCAAATTCCATACGCTTTATCCACCAAGAATAGTTTTCCTTTTTATGTTGTTCCCAGTCGTACAATGGGTTGCCCCAAAGCTGTCCCAATTTTGCAAAAGCATCTGGTGGACAGCCAGCAACATCTATCGGTTTTTTGTCCTTATCAAGCAAAAATAATTCTGGATTCGCCCACACCTCAACGCTATCATATGCAACATAAATTGGAATATCTCCAACAATTTCAACGCTTTTTTTATTGGCATACTTTTTTAGCTTGTCCCACTGCTCGTAGAATTTATACTGCACAAACTTGAAAAGTTCTATCTCCTCCGATAGCTCTGTTACAGCCTTTTCAATTGCTGATTCCTCACGCATTGCAAGAGCCATATCCCACTTGTACCACGCTCTGCCATCATTCTTAAACTTCAAAGCCATAAACAAAGCATAATCATCAAGCCATTCCTTATTCTGAAATAAAAAATTATGGTAATTACTTGACATTTTATTTTTAAAGCTTTTATATGCCTGTTTCAGCACAGTAAAGCAATTATCATATATCTTTCCATAATCAACCACCTGTTTGTTCTCATACCATTTTATATCGCAATAATCCGATTTTTCAAGCAGTCCCTCCTGTGTCAGCATATCAAAATCAACAAAGTACGGATTTCCAGCAAAAGTGGAAAATGACTGATACGGCGAATCCCTATAACTTGTAGGCGACAATGGTAGCACCTGCCATATTTTAATACCACCTTCCGCTAAAAAATCTATAAAGCTATAAGCCTCCTTGCCAAGCTTTCCTATTCCATATTCAGACGGCAAACTTGAAATATGCATCAATATACCGCTTTTCCTCATAAACAGACCACCTTTAACTTAGAAAGATTTTTTCAATTATGTAGAAATACAAGTTTAGCATATATTTCTTAATTCATTCTTTAATTCAATTCATAAAATCCTTTTATTTTTTATACATTAAAATTATAACATTAATCATCACTGCTTATCAAGTGTTAATGCAATATTTTTAAATTTTATTATATCATTTCCCCTATATAATTGACATTATTCCTCACAACTGATACAATATAATAGAATTAATTACTATTTAAGAATACTTAAACTTTAGTTTAATGAAAGGTTGTTTGTATATAATGGATATTAACAAAACTCTTGCACAGGAATTTAAACTTAAACAGGAGCAAATTGACAATACAGTTGCTTTATTTGATGAGGACAAAACCATTCCTTTTATCGCTAGATACCGAAAGGAGCTTACTGGCTCGCTTGATGACCAAGTTCTTCGTGAAATATACGACAGGCTAACATACATAAGAAACCTTGAAAAAAGAAAGACTGAGATTTCCTCCTCAATTGAAGAACAAGGGAAAATGACTGACGAACTCGCAAAGGCTATTGCAGTTGCTAAAACTCTTGTTGAAATTGAAGATATATACCGTCCGTATAAACAGAAAAGAAAAACCAGAGCAAGCATTGCTAGAGAACGTGGACTTGAGCCACTTGCAATGATTATAACCTTGCAAAATCATAACACAAATCCACAAAAAGAGGCTGAAAAGTTTGTTGATGAGGAAAAAGAAGTTGCTGATGTTGAAATGGCTTTGCAAGGGGCTATGGATATTATCGCTGAAGATATTTCTGATGACGCTGAATTAAGAAAATCGCTTCGTGAAATGGTTACAAGACATGGAATAATCATATCTAAGGCTACTAATGAAGCAGCTGAAAGTGTGTACGAAAACTACTATGACTATAATGAACCTGTAAGCAAAATTGCTCAACATAGAGTTCTTGCTTTGGATAGGGGCGAAAAGGAAAAATTCCTAAAGACTTCTGTTACTATTCCTGACGGAATTGGAACATTATTGCTAACTGATAAATATGCCAAGAATGATAGTGAGTGTGGAAAACTTGTAAGGCTTGCTTGTGAGGATAGTTTTAAACGTCTTATTTATCCATCAATTGAAAGGGAAATTCGTTCTGAATTAACAGAAAAGGCTGCTGAACAGGCTATAAAGGTTTTTGCATCGAATTTGCGTCAACTTTTAATGCAACCTCCTATCAAAAACACTGTTACACTCGGACTTGACCCTGCATATAGGACAGGCTGTAAAATTGCTGTTGTTGACAATACTGGAAAGGTTTTGGATACAACTGTAATTTATCCTACACCTCCAATGAATAAAATCAAAGAGGCTAAGGAAAAACTATCACAACTTATCGCTAAACATGGCGTTAACACAATTGCAATTGGTAACGGCACTGCATCAAGGGAGAGTGAAATTTTTGTTGCTGAATTGATTAAGGAAATTCCACAAAAGGTTAGCTATATGGTGGTAAGTGAGGCTGGTGCGTCTGTTTATTCTGCATCAAAGCTTGCAGCAGAGGAGTTCCCACAGTATGATGTATCACTTCGTAGTGCTGTTTCAATCGCAAGAAGATTACAAGATCCACTTGCTGAACTTGTTAAAATTGACCCAAAGGCAATTGGTGTTGGGCAGTATCAGCATGATATGCCAAAGGCTAGAATGAATGAGGCTCTGTCGGGGGTTGTTGAGTCATGCGTTAACACTGTTGGTGTTGATTTGAACACTGCATCACATTCACTTCTTTCTTATATTGCTGGAATTAATGCCACTGTTGCTAAAAACATTGTTGTTTATCGTGAAGAAAATGGTGAGTTTTCGGATAGAAAGCAACTCCTTAAAGTAGCTAAACTTGGAAAAAAATCTTATGAGCAATGTGCTGGATTTTTGCGTGTAAGAAATGCCAAAAACCCTCTTGATAACACTGCTGTTCACCCTGAAAGCTACGTTGCTGCAAAGGCTCTTGTTGAGAAATGTGGTTTCAAGCTTGCAGATATTGGTAGTGATAAGGCTATTGATATTCAAAGCAATGCTAAATCAATCGGACTCGATAAAATTAGTGATAGCTTAGGATTAGGTATTCCAACCCTTAACGACATCATTGGTGAGCTACAAAAACCAGGACGTGACGTGCGTGATGAGCTTCCTCCACCACTCCTTAGAAGTGGCGATGTAATGGAAATGAAAGACCTTACTGCTGGCATGGAACTTGTTGGAACTGTAAGAAATGTCATAGATTTTGGTGCGTTTGTTGATATTGGCGTGCATGAAGATGGGCTTGTGCATATTTCACAAATATGTAATAAATTTATAAAGCACCCACTTGAGGCTGTCAAAGTCGGCGAAATTGTTAAAGTAAAAGTTCTTGATGTTGATTTAAACCGAAAACGCATTGCACTTACCATGAAGTTTTAAACAATCCTAACTCAAACTGTTGATAACACAAAAAAAGCAAGAAGATTAAATTATCTTCTTGCTTTTATTTGTATAATTATAAGTAAAACTTAATCACTTACAAATGGTAGTAACGCAACGTGTCTTGCCTTCTTAACAGAAAGTGTTAGCTCTCTTTGATGGTAAGCACAAGTACCAGTTACTCTTCTAGGCAAAATCTTTGATCTATCAGTCAAGCACTTTCTCAATCTTGAAATATCCTTATAATCAATTGTTTCCGCTCTATCAATACAAAAAGAACAAACCTTTTTGCGTGGTCTTTTACCACCTGGACGGTTATTTCTTTCTCTTTCCACAGTCACAGCCTCCTAACGCTATTAACTTATTTAGTACAATTAAAATGGGATTTCCCCATCACTTAATATTTCTTCAAAATCATTCAAATCACCAATTTGTATCGGCTCACTAACTGTTTCAGCCCTTTGAGTACTCTGTGTAGGTTGTTGCTGCTTTGGAGGTTCAAAGTTTTCTTTAACATTGATACCAGAGCCACCACCCTTTGCCTCACCGAAACTAACATTATCTGCCTGAACTTCCATAGCATAATGCTTTACGCCATCTTTATCGGTATAATCATTATTCCTTAGGCTACCCTCTACAATAATCATTTTACCCTTAGAAAAATAGCGAGAAACAAATTCAGCAGTATGTCGCCAGCAAGTTACACTTATAAAATCAGCTTGCCTTTCCCTATCTTTTACATATGGTCTATCAACAGCAACTCTAAATCTACACACAGCAATATTATTAGTTGTCTGTTTTAGTTCAGGGTCAGCAACAAGCCTTCCCATTAGTATTATCTTATTAAGCATTGAAGTATCCCCCTCATTTTTGACTCTTTCGTATAATTCGACATTACTTAACAGTAATCAAAGAACGTAGAACGCCTTCAGTAATGTTAAATACTCTGTCTAATTCAGCTGGGAAATCAGGTTTTGATTCAAAGTTATAAAGAACATAGTAGCCGTCAGCCTCATCTTCAATAAGATAAGCAAGCTTACGCTTTCCCCACTCATTTACCTCTAAACTCGTGCCACCATTGCTTTCAATCATAGCAGTAAACTTTGCGATTAGAGCCTTAATAGCCTCTTCACCAAGTTTGTTGTTAAAAATAACCATAACTTCATAATTACCAGTTACTTTTGCCATTATTTACACCTCCTTTTGGATTTCGCCCACATTTAATATGTGAACAAGGATAACATTATTATTATATAGATATTTTTCTAAATTGTCAAGCATTTTCAAAAAGTTTTTACCAATTCCTTTAAATAATCCTTAAATTCGATACCAAACTCCTTGTTTGTTAACCCAACTTCAACAGAAGCCTGTAAAATTCCAAGCTTATCACCCATATCATATCTCTTACCTGTGAAATCAACCCCAACCAAGCCCTCTTTTATCGCAATCTCTCGCATAGCATCCGTAAGTTGAAGCTCATTTCCAAAGCCGTATGGAGTACGCTCAAGTATCTCGAATATTTCAGGTGGTAGAACGCATCTTCCAAGTATTGAAAACAACGAAAATTCCTGTCCTATTGCAGGCTTTTCAATCATATCGCTTATCTTGTAAATATTCCCATCCATATGAGATGCTTTCATAGAAGAATATCTGTGAATTTGCTCGCTCGAAACCTCTTTTATTCCAACTACACCCTTGCCATGCTTTTCATAAGCTCTGCAAAGCTGTGCAGTGCAAGGGTCGTCGCCTATAATAACATCATCACCATATAAAACAGCGAACGGCTCATTCCCAACAAAGCTTTTCGCTTGAAGTACAGCATGACCTAAACCCTTTTGTTCTTGTTGTCTTATATAGGTAATATTGGCAAGCTTTGCAATCTCAATCACTTCATTAAGCAACTCTTTTTTGCTCTCTCCCCCTGCCTCAAGTTTAGCCTCAAGTTCAGGCAAACGGTCGAAGTGATCCTCAATTATAGATTTACCTCTGCTAATAATTATAAGTATATCGGTAATTCCACTTTTAACTGCTTCCTCAACAATATACTGTATTGCTGGTTTATCTACTATTGGGAGCATCTCTTTTGGCATAGCTTTTGTCGCTGGCAATACCCTTGTGCCAAGCCCAGCTGCTGGAATTATTGCCCTTTTTATCTTCAATGTGAACCTCCTAAAAAAATTATCATTAATTAATTACAAGAATAAATATCATAATCATAAAGAATATCAGAGCAAAATACAAAACCAAATTCAACACCATATTCATTAATCCAACTCCACCTGTTGCTTTTATCTGACTTTTTTGTGCATTAATCGAATTAGTTTTTAGCTTAATCTTTTTAATTTTACTTATCGCAAACTTATAATAAAACCAATTTCCAAACACACACATACTAATTCTAAAAGCATATGATAACAAATTACATATCATTGAAACGCCCTTAAATATTTCACTTTCAAAGTTTATATTTGCAACAATATTCTTTGTCATCTCTACTTCTGACAAATTGAACATTAACGACGGTATTGAAATTGCAAAGCTAAAAAACAATGCAAAAATCCAAAAAGCATACATTTTACGGTTTGCAAAGTAAAAATCAGAGAAAAACAAGCAAGACGCATTAAGCGACCACTTCTTTCCTGTTTCACTCATGCGTTTAAATAACGGTAAATAATAATATGTGTTAGTGCCGATAAAATCAGCTAATTCCTCAACCGTTACTCCCTCTATTTCCTCTTTAGGATTAAATCCACAAAATCTATCCCCTAAATTAAGCCCAAGCATTCCAATACTACCACCACTTGAATTTGGTCTTATCTCCTCTATCTTAACAACATCCAAGCTTAAATCTATGCCACATTTCTCACAATATTTGCTATTTGTGCTATTTTTATGTGCACAATTCTTGCAGATAACCCTTTCAGCTTTCTTTTTTTCTAGCTCTCGTTCTGCACGCCAGCTACCATTTTCCTCATGCAATCTTTCATTTATGCAAGTTCCCTTTTCATCATAGCATTCACGATGATATGGCGTACCACATTCAGGGCAAACTACAATATCAGATTTATTCGTAAACTTCTCATCACATACAATACATTTATTTCCACTATAATCGAACATATACTCCTCCATTTACTAAACATCCTAATATGCCTTTAACATCTATTTCTAATTATTTTCTAAATATACACTCCTATTATACCACATTATATATATTTTTCAACGTTTATTAAAAAATATTTGCAGATACTGATTTATTGTTGTATAATAAACATATGATTTAATGTAAAAATAAATGCTTGCATTATGAAAGGGTTTGTATATGGTTTTACTCGATGACTTAAAAAATGAACTTAATACTTATAAACAACAACTCAAAGAGCTTAGAGATGTGTTGAATATAGACAAGGCTGAAAATGAATTAGCCGTTCTAAAGGAGCAATCTAGTGTTGATGGATTTTGGAATGATATTGAAAATTCTCAAATTATTATGCAAAAAGTAAAGGCTCTTGAAAATAAAATTGAACGCTTTGATAAGCTTAATGAATCCCTTGAGGACATCATTATGCTGATAGATTTATCATTAGAAGAGGGTGACGAAAGCGTTGTTGATGAAATTTTCTCTTCTTCAAATGAATTTAAAAAGAGGATTGAGGCTGAAAAGCTTTCTACATTACTTACTGGCGAATATGACAGCCACAACGCTATACTTTCCTTTCATGCTGGGGCTGGTGGTACAGAGGCTCAAGATTGGGCAGAAATGTTATACAGAATGTATAATCGTTGGGCAGAACGTCGCAACTTTAAAGTAAAAATTCTTGATTATTTAGACGGCGACGAGGCAGGTTTGAAAAGTGCATCCATTCTTGTTGAGGGGCTAAATGCATATGGTTTCCTTAAATCTGAAGCAGGGGTGCATAGGCTTGTAAGAATATCCCCATTCGATTCTTCAGGGCGTCGTCACACTTCCTTTGCAGCACTTGAAGTAATGCCTGAAATTGATGACAGCATCGTAATTGACATAAAGCCTGATGATTTGAAAGTGGACACCTATCGTTCAAGTGGTGCTGGTGGACAGCACGTCAATAAAACTGAATCAGCGATAAGAATTACTCATCTTCCAACTGGAGTTGTGGTTTCATGCCAGACACAAAGAAGTCAGCATCAAAACCGTGATTTTGCTATGAAAATGTTACGCTCAAAGCTTATTGAAATAAAAGAACGTGAACATCTTGAAAAGGTGTCAGACATAAAGGGGTTCCAGCGTGAAATCGGGTGGGGTGCACAAATTCGCTCGTATGTCTTTATGCCTTATACCCTTGCTAAAGACCATAGAACAGGCTTTGAAAACGGAAATATTAACGCTGTTATGGATGGAGATTTAGATGGATTTATCACAGCATATTTAAAATCCATCACTTAGATTTTAGGTTACCTCTTCCATTGTCAACCTTTATTTGAAAAGTAGTTGACAATAGGCTTTTTATATGTTATAATTCTCCTATAAACATTTTAGGAGGATTTATTCATGTCAAAATCAAAAGCCCTTTCATTAACTATCCCAGCATTATTCACTGCATTAACTGTAATTTTGTCCCAAGTATCAATTCCAATTCAACCAATACCTTTCACATTTTCACTTCTCGCTATTTTCTTAACAGGTGCTTTACTTCCACCAAAACAAGCGTTCTTTTCCGCTCTTACATATGTAATGCTCGGCGTTGTGGGACTTCCAGTCTTTGCTGGCTTTCGTGGTGGGTTAAGTGTTGTTCTTGGCTTTACAGGAGGATTCATAGTTGCTTATCCGATAATGGCATTCGTTATCGCCCTTACAATCAAGCTTGGGAAAAACAAAAGTATAATCTTTGCTCCACTTGGAATATTGATTTCATTAGTAATTTGTTATACATTAGGCTGTGCATGGTATATGATTGTTGCAAAATCATCCTTTTCACAGGCATTCTCACTTTGCGTTGCACCATTTATTGTGTTTGATGTCATTAAACTGTTTATTGCATCTGTTTTTTCAATCGCAATAAAAAAGGCACTTCCACAGCTTGCAACTCAAAGTTAGCTATAAAAATGGTATCTCCGATGGATTATAATGGGGCTTTGCCCCAAACCCCACCAGAGGGAATAATTCCCTCTGGACTCCTCAATATAAAAACCTTGATTTTATATTGACTATTAATAATGATAAAAAAAGGCTTTATCTCTTTGCAGATAAAGCCTTTTCAAATTCTATGCAAACTATCTACCTTTATGTAAGGCATTTTTCTCCTTATTCCTTAACCGTTCACGATACTTTTTGCGTTTGAATTTATCCTTATACATCAAAGCATCAGCAATTTTTATCATTCCATCTAAAGTCATATCAGGTGATGGTACTTGCTTAACCACACCATAACTCGCCCTAATTTCATAACTTCGACCAGAGGCGGCATTATAGTCGTTTAGATACTTCTGAACCTTGTTTATGTAATCACTTACATATTCGCCTTCTTCATCCTTATCCTCATCTATGCTAGCAACAATATATTCATCTCCGCCAAATCTTGCACATATTTCATCCTTAACAGAACTTGAAAGCAGTGCATTTGCCAAAACTTTTATAGCATTATCGCCCTCACTATGCCCATGAACATCATTAATTATTTTAAGTCCATCTAAGTCAAGTGATATAATAACAAGCTTTTTATCCAATCTTTTACATTTATTAAACATATCATAAACATTTTTATAAAAACCTCTTCGGTTGTAAAGTCCTGTCATAGAGTCATGAACATACATTTCCTCCAGCTTTTGTATAACCGTTTTCATTTCCGTATTGTTCTTTATAGTTTCTAAAACATTACTTAGATTCATAATAAATGCGTGAAACTTGCTGAACCCATATGTAGGGAGGTCGAAAGTTATTGCAACATAACCTATAACCTTATCTTGAAAATGAAGTGGTGAAAAAAGAATTTTATCATCTGTTTCAAATACCTTAGCTAAGTTTGGTAGCATCTCACCAACAGAAAATATCTGCCCCGAAGTAGTATGCTCTCCATCTTTGTGTAATAAAATCTTCATTCTTTCTGGGTATCCAACACTATATCTTCTTTCTTCCTTAAATACCTCTTCAATTGCACTAACCTCAGAAATAAAGTCATCTATAATACATATCCAAATCTTAGTGAACTTTATATAATGCAGATATTGCTGAATTTCCTCCATGCACTCCTCAATTGAACCACCATCACAAAGAGCAGAAACCATCCTTATCATTGTCATATTAAAGGTATTTTTCTCTGCCAATTCTGAATTTAAATATCTTATGTAGCTATTAGGAGGCAAGGGTTCTAACTTTTCACATCCACATGATTGTGAAATAACTAATTTATTTTGTACTAACTCACACCTAGATGTTTCCTTGCCATCAAATATATCTTTTAGCTTCTCAAACGCTCGCATAGCCATACTCTCTAAATCCTGATGTGCCGTAGTCAATCTCGGTGTATGATGCTTTTCTTCTTTACTACCATCAAACCCTGATACACAAACATCTTCAGGCACTCTATAACCATATTCTCTAAGTTTTTCGCAAACTGCAATAGCCATAGCATCATTCGCACAAACTATCGCTTCTGGCATTTCCATTCCACTTGCCATAAATTCGTCCATAGCTACATATGTAGGGTCAGCCCAGAAATTTCCGTAGGAAATACGTCGCTCATCAAAAATGATATTATGTTCAACAAGAGCACTTTTATATCCCCTCAACCGTTCCTCTGAATACTCGTTTCCTTTCCCACCAGCCATAAAATTAATCTTAGTAAATTTATGATGCTCAATAAAATGGTTAA
>CAZSZG010000039.1:0-15005 GCA_964610805.1 uncultured Oscillospiraceae bacterium | reverse complement strand
CCAGCAAATACTCCGTTTTCATCTTTTATATTTATATCAAAGCCTTTGCCTGTATCTTTAGAAGTCATAGTAAACGAGTCGCTAACCGAATTATATGATAATGAAACACCAGCGTCACTATTATAAACCTTATCAATAACATCTTTTATTGTATCAGTTCCACTTAACTCAATCTTTGCACCATTAATTTCAAAGGAATAGTCCGACTTATCTCCCATAAAATCAGTAAGTGTTGTAGTTAGTCCAACATTCGTAGAAACATTTTTAACAAGCGGGTCAAAACCAAGATTACTTAATCCACTTCCCGAAAGCGACACTTCTTGACCCACACCTGCTGTAATAGACCAGTTATCACCATCTTGAGTTAGTTTTATGCTACTTCCAAATGATTTAGATATATCCGACGATAGCTTTTCCATCGTATTTTCAGAATCTAAATTAAACGCTTTTGTCACGCCATCAAGAGTAATATTAATTGTAGCTGTACCACCAGTGCTGAAATCAATTTTACTTGCATCTATATTAATGCTTCCACTTAATTTATCCGACTTTAGCGTTGATGCTGAAGCAAGCTGTGCTACCTGTATAGAAGTAGAGCCATTAAGGCTACTATTATTACTCAAAATATTTACTGCTGAGGAACTTGAAGAAGTAGTCATTGTATTAAACAACGCATTTGAACGCAAACAAGTATCCGATGTTAGTGAGAAATATTTATCTTGAAAATCATTAACCTTAGTAATAACATCTCTGTATATTTCTTGTTTCCATGTCAATTGTTGTTGCAATGCAGTTTGCTTATCTATTTTAGTTTGAATAGGCTGAAGCATGCTTTTAACCATGCCTTCAGTATCAAGCCCTGATATTATTCCAGATGTACCAGAATTGCTATAAGCAGCGGTTGAATATGTATTTGAACTTGAATTAACTTGCATAACTATCGCCTCCGTTTAGGTTACTGTGTTTTTGCTACTTATTATATATATCGGAACTTTCACAGAAAAATCAATACCTATTTAGATGGATTTTATTTTATTGGGAACATAAGGCTTTGAGCCATCAACAGCAGTGTCAGAAAATTTAGAAGCCTTAGCCCCCTGACCTGAATTAATAGATTTTATTTCATCGAGCAACGCTTCCTGTTCAACAATAATTCTTTGTTCAATCTCACTATTAATTCTGCTTATTCGATTTACTATACTAAAAATCTTTTGGCTTTTATCAAAAATCTTTGCATGAGTTAATGACAGTTTATTCCTGTCACATAAATTGTTTAAAGCAGGCTTTATAAACCCATATTCATAATTATTAGATATATTTTTTATTTGCTCTTCATTATCATCAATGTTTTCAGAAATATTTCCACGATTACTTATATGCTTTTCCATATCATCTATATCGCAATCCAGCAAGGCTAATGACTCTTTTTCATACTCAATGAACAGCTTTTCTTTTTGTTGCAACAGTTCATAAAGTTTATTTATAATCTCATCTGCCATTTTAAAATCCTCCTAACGAAAAAAATTGATAGAATATTAACTATTACTCTTTAAAAGTTCATAAAAATAAGTTATAATGTATAGACAAGTATTATGCGACTTAATATATTAATCTTCTAGGAGGTTGCAATGTTTTCAAATAATTTTAAAGCTATCCTTATGTCTGATAATGATGTGCTAATGGAATATGGCTTTGCATCAATATCTGTAAAAAATAAATCCATAGATTTTACTAATACATTTGTCCCATTAATTAAAATAGGTGCTACCGTTAAAATTATTTGTAGTAAAAATGGACAAAACACCCATAGCTTTACTGGTGAAGTATATCTTTCATCTAAAAAACTTTTAAGAATTATATCTGTTAAATGCACCCTTTTGCCTGATGCAGAAAAAATACTAAGTGTAAATTCTAATATTAATGCTGAAATCTTACTTCCCACAACCAAAGCAAAAGCCTTTACAACGCATTCAGCACAAAAACCTATTAACTGCTTAATCACCTCAATATCCACTCAAAAATTAACATTCAACTCATCGCAATTGGAGTTAGACTGGGAAACTCCTTTAAATATAACAATAAGCGAGCCTGTTTTTAAAAATTCAACTACAATTAATATTTTGGCTAACAAAAACAGCCTTGTTTTCGGAGATAAGGCAAGATATGAATGTCGAATTGTCGCAATAAATGATACTGCGATTTTAGAATTAATGACTTTTATTCGAATTACTATTCTGGATATGCTTAAAGACATACTAGATGACAGTAATCCCGAAATAATCCAAGATGAAATCGAAGAGTAGAGCCATATGGCTTGCTCTTTTTATTTCAAATCCTTTATAAAATCTATCAGCTTTTTATTGCTTTTTGAGTTAGCTGAATCCCTATTCACCTCAGCCGTCTGGCATAATTCATTCCTTAACACCTTAACCTCAGCTGGTGCATCTATACCCAGCTTAATCTTATCGCCATTTATCTCTATAACTTTAACCTCAATCGTCTCATTAATTATAACCGATTCCCCTATTTTTCTCGATAAAATCAACATATTATTTATCCCCTTCCTTGTTAAAAAGTGGATAACGTATTGGCAAATCCTCTTCCAAAACTAGCTGCATCGCAGAACTCTTTTCTGGATTAACCAGTATTGGGCTTTTCAAATTAACCGTTGATTTCTTTATATCATCTGACACTACCATTACAAGCCATACATCATATTCGCCGTCACCCAAAACACGTTTAGTATGCTCTGGTAATTCAAATTTATAATCGCTAATAGTAGTAGATGGATCTACAACAATAAAGCATAACCCAGCTTCTTCCACTGATTGAATCCATGCAATTTGCCTAGATGTGTCTTCATCATGTAAAAAAACAAACTTTTTATAGTCATCGAAACCAATTACAGGTTGCGAAAATGTAATTATATCTTCTTCATTAATTTCAATTTCACCAAAATCCCTAGTGATAATTTTCATATAATGCTCCCCTTTTCTTTAACATCCTTATTATACTATTATAAAACTAATTTGTCCCTACACAAAATTAATATGCAAGGACAAAGTTATTTTCTATTCTTCGCTTTCTTCATAATCGGGTGAAGAACTCGGAGGAGCATAATTATATCCTCCTATATACTCAATCTCAACCTTAGCCTCGTTTATTACTTCAACGCCAAAGCTCGCTGGTATAAATTCCAAT
This sequence comes from uncultured Oscillospiraceae bacterium, assembly GCA_964610805.1. Classification (GTDB taxonomy): domain Bacteria; phylum Bacillota; class Clostridia; order Oscillospirales; family Ruminococcaceae; genus JAAYPV01. The sequence continues at coordinate 11,804 of CAZSZG010000039.1, read as the reverse complement.
TTGTTCTGTTCTGCATCCATTTCGTTTTGGATGCTTTCTGCAATATTTTCAAAGTTAAAATCATCAAGTTTAAACGTATCATCGGAAGTATTTTTCTTAGCATTACCATTGTTCTTGACTTCATCTTTGATAATATTACTTATCTTCATATATTCTGACACTGCTTTTGCATCAGTGCCACCATTTTCCATCGTATCCAGTGAACTATTGTTCAATTCAATTACTGATGGTTCTATACTGTCATTCAAATCAAGTTTGTCCAGTAATAACTTATTGTCTTTTGACTTGACATCCAAACAGCCGTCCTTATTTCCTTTGTTGCAGTTATCTGATTTCACAAGAGATGCACTTTCAATCTTAAACTTGTACTCTGCAGGTATGTTTTTAATTTCTATCAATTGCATAAAACCACCTCATTTCTGGGTTAAACTGTTGCGTTTTGCTATCTCAAATAATCCATTAATGATTGTGGAAGAAATGAACTTCCGAACTGCAACGTTAACTGCCATGAATATTCATGACTTCTCATCGTTGTTATTTCTTCTGAATCATTAATTTTCTCAACATTTGTTTGCATTTCAATCAATGTCAATTCCTCGTCTTCATAACGTGAAAGAGTTGATGTAAGGTAATTCCCACGAACTCCAAGATCAGCTACCTCAACCATCATTTTTCTTGATTGCTCTGTTAATTGCAAATCAAGTGCAGCAAATTTATCCATATCCTTTACGTCTAAAGCTTTCGCCATTTCATCGAAAATTACATAAATATTATTTGGAACATCATAATTTTTCATAGTACCATCTGCCGAGAGGTAATCAACATTAGTTGTGCCAAATCCAAATGAATCAAGTCCTGAAACTGATATATTTAAAGCTGTTTTTTTATCAAGCTTTCCTCCGTCAACTGAAACATTTAAGCCAACATCAACGTAAATTTCATCGCTATACGGAACTTTTTCAGGTGGAGTTCCAAAGACAAAATTGCCATCAGCATCTTTGGATATATCATTCACATTAACTCCATTATACTCCATCTCGCCACTGCTATTTAGTGAAAATGGATAGCCACCATTATTCGTTCCACCAAATAAATACTTGTCACCATATACAGCATTTGACCACTGAAAAACTTGGTCCTTATATGAATTAAAAACTGAACTGTAAATTTGATACTCATTATCAGGTTCATTAATCCCATTCTGTACCTTCAAAGCCTGTTCATGAGCTGTATCAAGAACACCCTTTACAGACATCATATTTGTTTCAGCAACATTCAATTCTTCCTGAACTGTACTTAGGTTTCTTTGCATTTGTTCATTCTTATAAATCTGTGCCCTTAATCGCAATGCCCTCGAACCATCGGCAACTGATTCTGACATCTTTGTAAATCTTCTGCCACTTGAAACTTTGTCCATTGACTTGTTATATTTTAAAAGTGTGCTGTTTAAATTATTTATGTAATTCCTTGACATACTATTTTGAGTGACTCTCATCCTTGATTCATCTCCTTATACATTTATTAGGCACTTTCTATATTGCCATCTTATTTATGATAACATCTAGCAAATCATCCATCGTTGTCATCATCCTTGATGCAGCTTGGAAAGCTCTGTTATAAGTTAACATATTAACAGTTTCTTCTGTTTCACTTACACCTGAAACAGAATCCCTTGTATTAATTATTTCATTTGTTATATTAAGCGACGATTCAAGACGTGCAACATTATAGTTAACGTCAGTTCCTAATGTTCCACAATAATCAGCTACAAAATCTTCAAATGTACCGTTAAATCTATCTCCCGCTGATTCAAATTGATGCTTATCACTCATCAACTGTTCTAGCATACTTAAAATATGTGTATTATCATTACTTTTCTTATCATAAATTAAGTATGAGGAATCCTTTGCTAGTTCTTCAGAAATAGTTATATTCTTAGCCGTTATAGGTAATGTTGTTGATGTTGCACCCTTACCAGTATCAGCTGCTAAAATCTTTTTATAGCTAGAAATATTCCCAGATGCATCTATAGTATTTGGTATGGATGTATTTGCTACATCTGCTAGCATATTAGCAAAAGAATTAAGCTTATCCATATAAAATAAGTATCCTTTTTCTTTTGACTCATATGAATTTCTTTGTCCTAATCCCCTACCATTTAATATTTCAACAGAAGCCTTAAATGAACCAGAATCGCAGTTTACATCCTCACCATTGGACTTCCATTTCATCGATACCGTTCCATTTTTATTTTCTAAGTAATTTATTCTTTCGCTTTCTGCACCATTGACAACCGTGTGTCCTCCAAGAGTAACAGAAATCATGCCTCCAGAAGTTTCCTTTACCCTTACTTCTCCAAATACAGAAAGATTATCAAGCAATAAATTCCTTTGATCCAATAATTCATTTGGTCCAAATTGTTCATTGTAATTATTAGCAACCATTGAGTTTCTAATGCTAACATTCAAATCAGCAATCTTAGAAAATATAACATTTGCTTCTCCTACAGAATCCTTTAAATCAGTTTTAAACTCCTGTGCAGAGTTTTCAAGCCCAATATACATATGATTTAAAAGTTTTGCTGTACTTGCAAATGATGTTGCTACGATATTCGCATGGGACTCCGAACTTGCATTATATGAGAAATCCTCTAAGGATTTATATAGATTTTCTATGGACGAACGCAATCCATAACCATTCCCATCAGCTCCCAAATCTAATTCTTGCAAAACTGATTCAATATCCCCAAGCATAGCTGATTTTTGGTCATAATAACCCGTATTGCAATACTCATTTCTGAATGCTTGGTCAAGTCTTGTATCCCTTATCTGTTCAATACCATTTATATTTGTACCCATTCCACCATAAACTGCCATATTAAGGCTATATCGTGAATTATAACTACCAGCCGAAACTGAAACCTGATCAGCCCTTTGTCTAGTATAACCCTGTGTGGATATGTTCGATAAGTTGTGTCCCGTTATATCCAAAGCTTTTTGGCTTGCATATAAAGCTGTTTTAGATGCTTCAAATCCTAGAAATGTAGGTCTCACTATAATTTCCTCCCTTGCTTATATTTTAGCATTAAAAAATGCTGGCTTTTCTTTTGAAGAAACTTTCGTACTGCCTTTAGCGTCATAGCAATGGGCATTAGTATCTATGTTTGATTTTATTTCTTCAATGATTTCTAAATTCATTTTTGCAAATTCCAATGATTTTTCATTATATGTTTTTGTGGTCTTAACCGAACTATTCAATCTATTATAAATCGTTAACAACTCTGATTTTTGTTGTCCGTCCTCATCATCAATTATCTCTTTAAATGTTTTATCTCCAAAGCCTAGTTTTTTATTTAACTCTATTCTTTTTATCTCATATTCATTAATTGATTTTTCAGTTTTTTGATGTTCAGTGAGTACGCCTTCTATTTTCGTTAAATCACGAGAATATAAAGCCTTGAACTTCTCTTCTTCTTTCTCAGCAACATCTTCAAATAAATCAGCATACTCACTCATAAAACTGAAGAATTCTTGGTAATTTTCCACTTAGTTCACCTCTTAATATCTACATTTAGTACAATAATTTGCCTAAAATAGCATCTGCTATGTTTTCAGATGAAACAAAATATGTTCCATTATCAATCTGTTCCTTTATTGAGTTGATTTTTTCCTCAGAGCTAATATCGTTTATTTCCTCAGAAATAGCCTTGACTTCCTTATCAAGTTCTGCTTGGAAAGTTCCTTCTGCACTTATCTTGATGATATCCGATTTATTGTCAGTCTTCATCGCTATGCCTTGTACACCTGCGTCATTGTTTTTGTTTTTTGTACCTGAAACTGAATTTATGTTTGCGTATCCATTTGTTGAACGAATTTTTATATCCATATATATCATCTCCTTTTGCAGACGAGCGTTTGTGGTTTTATCTGATATTTTTAAATTTAAAATTACTTTTCCTATATTACTTATTCGTACAATACCGAAAAAACTAAACACCTTGTTCACAAAATTTTAAGGAATAATCGTTTTTTATTGAAGTTATGCTTGTAAAGATATATTTAATTTGTTATAATTAATATAAATATAGAAAGTATACAAGGAGGCATGCCTAATAAATGGCTAAAATAATTTCTGTTATGACTCAAAAAGGCGGTGTAGGAAAAACTACTGTCGTGAATAGTCTTGCAGCAGTAATGCATAAACAAGGTTCAAAGGTTCTAGTAATTGATATGGACCCTCAAGGTAATTTGTCATTTAGCATGGGTGCTGAGACTGAACATTCTGCTACAATTTATGAGGCTCTTAAAGGCGAAGTTAAAACTTCATTCGCCATTCAACGTTGTAGTATGGCTGATATTATTCCTGCAAATATTTTATTGAGTGGTATCGAACTTGAATTTACTGGAAATGAAAGAGAGTTTATACTAAAACGTGCATTGGATTCCATCAAAGGCTTGTATGATTATATTTTAATTGATTCCCCTCCTGGTCTTGGAATCTTGACAGTAAATTCTCTAACTGTTGCAGATTATGTTATTATTCCCATGCTCCCCGATATATTCAGTCTTCAAGGAGTTGCTCTTGTTTATGAAACAATTGAACACGTTAAAAACTCATGCAATCCCAATTTAAAAATAGCTGGAATACTTGTAAACCGTTTCAATCCACGTTTTCTTTTAGGCAAGGAAGTATATGGTACAGCAGAAATGATTTCTCAAAACTTAGGTATTCCCATTTTTAAAACCTATATTCGTAATTGCATCGCATTATCTGAGGCTCAATCACTTCAACGTGATGTCACAAGCTATGCACGTTATAGCACAGGCGTTAAGGATTTTTTCTCGCTTGCGTCTGAGCTATCTAAAAATGGAGTTTAAGTATAAAACAGGAAAGGTGGTTGAGCATGGCAAGAACTAAAAGTGAAATTGATAAGGAAAGTATGTTCAATAAAATAATGCCCTCTAACTTAATAAGGAAAAATTCAGAAGATAGTCAAGCACCAGAGTTTGATGAAGAAGCTACTTCTTTACAACAAACTGTCACAAAACCGCAAATATCTTTACATCAATCCAATGTTGAAAGCACTACTATTAATCCAACAAAAACTCCTTTATATTCTATGGAGGATAAAAAGAATAGCTTTGTTAAGCGAAAATCAACCGTTATGGTTAATATAATAGAGCAGCTTGTCGCTAGTAAGCTTGATATGGCTTTTAATAAGTTTAATTGCTGTAAATGTGATAGATGTCGCCAAGACGTAGCTGCACTTGCATTAAATAAAATCAAGCCTAAATATATAATTGTAGATGAAAATGAGGCGAAAGATGTCCTTAATAATCATGACGACCCAACTGTAATGTCTGCCATAATTCAGGCAATGCTAACAGTTATGTCACATCCTAGACATTAGCCCAGATAAACACTTAAGTTTTTGGTATTTTGTACGATATATATTTTAGTGATATATTTTTTTGGGGAGGCTAATATGTCAACATCAAATTTTGGGGTTAGTATATTCGGATTAATACTTATTTTCCTTATGATGATTTGGACAGTTTAGGAGGTGATTTTTATGAACATTAATACAAATTATTCAGGTTTAAAAGCTCCATTTGGTCAAGATAATGTAAAATTTGACAAGAATGGTAAAGCTGTTGAAAATGTGGTTGTTATCCCACCTACTAATGAAGTAAATACAGTACAGGATGAATTTGTAAAATCTACCACAGATGATTCTGGTATCTATTCAAAAGATAACATTATAAATCAGATTAGGGCTGATGAGCAACAGCGAATTGAATCGTTTCAGAAAATGATTCAAAGCTTGCTTTCCGAACAAACAAACAGCTTTAAACTCTCTGTTTATGTCCCTTCTGCTGATGGCAGTGGCGTTTCACTTGTTGGCTTAAATGTTACACAAGAAGCGATTGATAAGGCTAAAGTGGCGATTTCTGAAGATGGCGAGTACGGAGTTAATGCTGTTGCAGACAGAATTATGAATATGGCAAAGGCTCTTTCTGGAGGAGATAATTCTAAATTAGAATTATTACGCAATGCAGTTTCAAAAGGATTTGATTCTGTAAGCAAACTTTACGGTGATAATTATCCAGAAATATGTAAGAATACATATACTGAGGTAATGAATAGGTTTGATGAATGGCAAAACTCCATTGATAAACCTGTTGAAATATCCGAATAATTTAATAATGTATATGGATAACAGCTTGAAAGCTCATTGGGTTTTCAAGCTGTTTTTTTTATTAGCTTACAGCATTTTCCACTGTGATGATAAAGCCATCTACATTGTTTCCAGATACATAATATGTGCTATCCTTAGGCACTTTCGCATCTGTTTTATCTCCAACAGCCTTCACATAATAAATCTTATAATTTTCATACTCTAATGGATTATCATAGCTATAATTTTTTAAGAAATCAGTATATTCCTCTAAACAGAAATTATTCTGTTTTATAATCAATGAATGTGGCTTTCCAACATATCTTAAATATGAGGGATCGTCCAGTCCCGTTATACTTGATTTTTCAGCAGGATAGCGAACAACTAAGCCATAATTATAGCAATTCTCAATTATCCAACTATAATCCCCACTACCTGTAAATGGTAAATTTGTGCTGTCATCATTCAATATCCTGATATTTACAGAATATCCTGTTGATATATCATTTTCTTGCTGGGCAATATAGGTAGATATAACCAATATGTTTTTCAATGAGGAATGATTATAAAAATCAGAAAACATAGAGTTCAAGGAGTTTATTACTTCCTCCCTTGACATCAACTCATAGCTTTTTAACCGATACGTTTCATTTTTCTTACCTCTAAAGCTAATTAACTCACCAGAAATATCCGCCATGTACTTATTTACGCTATTAACTAAAACTAATGAACCTTTGGACATATCGCTTTTGCTAAGTTCTATTGTGTCATAATTTTTTTCCTCAAGTGGTACAGTTTCTAAAGGAACACCACTCTCTAATGTTGTTTCCAATCCCTCTACATCTGTTGATATTTCTTCTACATCGGATGTGATTTCACTGCTTGCAGATAATATACTGCTATTTTCTGAATTGGATTTTTTTAACGCTCTAATTAATGCGTCAACTCCCCAAATCAATCCTATTAAAACGAACAAAAGTATGACTATTGCCGAAAGGTTAACGCCTCTTTTCATGCTAAACTCCTTTTCGTCAGCTTAAATAATTGCTATATATCGTTATAGCGTCAGCAGTATGTGGATAATTAACCTCACATTCTATGCTGGCATTCGCTGTTACAAGCATATACTCCTTGCCATTTTTACTCGCTATACTTGCAAGACATGAACCTGCATTATCAGTAAATCCTGTCTTTCCACCTAGAATGGTAACTCCCTCAACTTCATTCCCAACCATCCTATTGAACAAAGTGCTAGTCATTTCAACCCCATTAGGATTCATATCCGTTGGCGAAGACGTATACGTTCTTGTCAACATTATCTGACGGAATGTTGGATTTTCTAAAGCGTAGTTAAAAATAACTGATATATCAGCGACCGTGCTATAATGATTATCATCATGTAATCCACTAGTATTTGTAAAATGAGTTGTTTCAGCAATGCCAAGTTCAACAAGCTTTTCATTCATTTTTTCTACAAATGCAATTTCAGAACCACTAACATATTGTGCAATCCCAATCGTTGCATCAGCACCTGATGGAAGCATCGCACCATACATTAAATCAATAATTTTAACGTGTTCATTCGGCAAAAAACCTGCTGTTGAAGCATTCGCCTCAGTTAAATATCCAAATATATCCTCTGGCATCACAAAAACAGCTTGTAAATCATCAACCATCTCTAACCCAACAATAACAGTCATAATTTTAGTTAATGAGGCAGGATAAATCCTATCATTCAAATTCTTATCAGCCAATATTTGATTTGAAGATAAATCAATAAGCACAGCATTCTGGCTATAAACATCCTCCCCAATTGCGACTTTATTCAGCGACGGTTCTGCATATAAATTTATTATTTCAGGTTCTGTTTCTGCAACAGTTGTTACTGTATCACTTTTTAAATCGCCTTCAAATGTAATATCATCTTTATTTTTTATAACATCTTTAGGCGTCTGCCTATTTGCAATACAGTAAAATCCAAAACCTATTATTATGATCAAAAGAAATGTAATTGATATTCTTGAATAACTTATCGTGTGGTTATACGGAACATATCTATTCCCTCTTCTTGTTCTTCTTCTTTTTTTTATCATTATTTCATAACTCCTATGAGAAAAGATTTAATATACTAATAATATATTAATTTATCGAAAAAGTCAACTAAAAACAGCTATTCATTAAGAATAACTGTTTTTTGTTAAATATTAAGTTAATTTACGCTTCTCTTGACATATGATGTATGAAGAAGCTTATGTGCCTTATGACCACCAGGCTCTCCCAAGAATTCTGCATACAACTCTTTGATAGCTGGATTTTCATGCGATTTTCTAACTGATTTAGCAAAATCAATATCATATAAAGCCTTTGCTCTCAACGTTCTCAAATCTGAGAAATTCCTTACACTAGCAGGCTGTTGTGGCTGTCCACCACCATTTACACATCCACCAGGACATCCCATTACCTCAATAAAGTGATACTCAGCCTCTCCTGACTTAACTTTCTCCAATAAATCACGAGCATTAGCCAACCCACTAACTACTGCAACCTTTATATCAGTTCCAGCAATATTATAAGTAGCTTCCTTTATGCCCTTAATTCCTCTAATTTCCATAAAATCAAGGTTAGGTAGCTCTTCACCTGTTAGCTTTTCAACAGCTGTTCTAAGTGCTGCCTCCATAACTCCACCTGTTGCACCGAAAATTACACCAGCACCAGATGACATTCCTAATGGCATATCGTATTCTTCATCATCAAGTGATGTGAATTTAATACCTGTACGCTCAATCATCGTTGCAAGTTCTTTAGTTGTGATAGCATAATCTACATCAGGAACACCCGCTGCATCCTCATCATCACGACCAATTTCAAACTTCTTAGCTGTACATGGCATAACACTTACCATTACTATATCCTTAGCGTCAATTCCCATCTTTTCAGCATAATATGTCTTAGCAATCGCACCAAACATCTGCTGTGGTGATTTACAACTTGAAAGATTTTCTATCATATCTGGATAATAATGTTCACAATATTTTACCCAACCAGGTGAACATGATGTAATTAATGGTAACTTACCACCATTTTTAAATCTATCCAAAAACTCAGTTGCTTCTTCCATAATAGTCAAGTCAGCAGCAAAGTTTGTATCAAAAACCTTAGCAAATCCAAGCTTTCTTAACGCTGAAATCATCTTTCCTTCAACATTTGTGCCTATTGGCATTCCAAAACACTCACCCAAAGCTGCTCTAACTGCTGGTGCAGTCTGAACAATAACATGCTTTGATGTATCAGCAAGCACTTCAAAAACTTCCGTTGTATTATCTTTTTCAGATAATGCACCCGTTGGACATACAGCTATACACTGTCCACATGATACACAACTTGTTTCAGCAAGTCCCATTTCAAATGCACTACATATTTCTGTTGTAAATCCACGATTATTTGCACCTATAACGCCTATTCCCTGAACTTGTGAACAAACAGCAGTACAACGTCTGCAAAGGATACATTTATTATTATCCCTATACATATGTGCAGCAGTATAGTCTATTTCATATTCATTGTTCGCACCATCAAAGCGACCCTCATCTTCAACCTTTAAATCTCTTGAAAGCTTTTGTAGCTCACAGTTTCCACTTCTTACACATGACAAACATCTTCTATCATGTGTTGAAAGAATCAACTCCAACGTCATCTTCCTTGACTTTAGTACCTTTGGGGTATTTGTGAAAACTTCCATGCCCTCGCTAATTGGATGAACACATGAAGCAATTAAGCTTCTAGCACCCTTAACTTCTACAACACAAATACGACAAGCACCAATTTCATTGATTTCTTTCAAATAACATAAAGTTGGAATATCAATATTTGAAATACGAGCAGCTTCAAGAATTGTTGAACCCTCAGGTGCAGAAACATCATTACCGTTAATCTTTATATTAATATTGCCCATATCTACATCCTCCACTATTCCTTAATTATTGCTGCAAAGCGACATTTTTCCATGCAAGCACCACATTTAATACACTTGCTTTGGTCAATGATATGTGGTTGTTTTACAGTACCAGTGATAGCTCCTGTTGGACAGACTCTAACACAAGCTGTACAGCCCTTACACGCATCAGCAATAATTACATAGCTCATAAGCGATTTACAAACAGCAGCAGGACATTTCTTATCAGTTACATGAGCTACATACTCATCTCTGAAATAACGAAGTGTCGATAAAACTGGGTTTGGTGCTGTCTGTCCTAAACCACATAATGAATTATCTTTTATATAATAACATAATTCTTCGATTTTATCCAAATCTTCAAGAGTTCCTTGACCCTCTGTAATCTTTTCAAGCATCTCATACAAACGCTTTGTACCAATTCGACAAGGTGTACACTTACCACAAGATTCATCAACTGTAAATTCCAAGAAGAACTTAGCAATGTCAACCATACAGTTGTCCTCATCCATAACTATAAGTCCACCTGAACCCATCATTGAACCAATTGAGATAAGGTTATCATAGTCTATTGGAATGTCAAAATGTTCAAGTGGAATACAACCACCTGATGGACCACCAGTTTGTGCTGCCTTAAACTTCTTGCCATTTGGAATTCCACCACCGATTTCTTCGATAACAGTACGCAACGTCGTACCCATTGGAATTTCAACAAGTCCTGTATTGTGAATTTTTCCACCCAACGCAAAAACCTTTGTACCCTTAGCTTTTTCTGTACCAATTGAATTAAACCAATCAGCACCATTAAGAATTATCTGTGGGATATTTGAATATGTTTCAACGTTGTTAAGTATAGTTGGCTTTCCAAACAGACCCTTTTGGGCAGGGAAAGGTGGACGTGGACGTGGCTCTCCTCTTTTTCCTTCAATAGAAGTCATCAATGCAGTTTCTTCACCACATACGAAAGCACCAGCACCAAGTCTTATACCAACATCAAATGAAAAATCTGTTCCAAATATATTTTCACCAAGCAAGCCATATTCACGAGCCTGTTTTATAGCAATTTCTAGACGCTTAACAGCAATTGGATACTCAGCACGAATATATATGTAACCCATATCAGCCCCTATTGCATAACCTGCAATAGCCATTGCCTCAAGCACAACATGTGGGTCGCCTTCCAAAACAGAACGATCCATAAATGCTCCTGGATCTCCCTCATCCGCATTACAGCACACATACTTTTGATCAGCAGCATTTCCTTTAGCTAGCTTCCACTTCAAGCCTGTTGGAAAGCCACCGCCACCTCTGCCTCTTAATCCACTATCCAAGATTGTTTGAATAACCTCGTCAGGTGTGTTTTCTGTCAAAACCTTACCAAGTGCCTCATAACCATGATTTCCTATGTATTCATCAATACACTCTGGATTGATAACACCACAGTTTCTAAGTGCAACACGGTGTTGTTTTTTATAGAAACCAGTATCATTTAAGGATTTAATTCCATCTTCAGTTACTGTTTCATTATAAAGTAATCTCTTAACAATTCTACCTTTAAGAAGATGCTCTGATACAATTTCAGGAATATCCTCAACCTGAACCATTGAATAGAAACTTCCCTCAGGATAAACAATCATAATCGGACCTAAAGCACATAGACCAAAACAACCTGTT
>CAZSZG010000038.1:5914-15489 GCA_964610805.1 uncultured Oscillospiraceae bacterium | reverse complement strand
TTTTCGTTTGTGTGTAAAATCTTTTTCAGGATTTTTTACAAAATTTCCTTTATTTCTCACCATTTGTCTGATTATAGCGTCAAGGTTTCTTTTGATTTTTCGAGTTTCTTTAGACATTTTATAACACCGCCTAATTGTTAAGATACACCCTTAAAAAGGTATGTTCTTTTCAATTATTAGGCGATTTCCAATTTGTCAATAGGCATTTTAACCAAAGTTTTCTCTCGAAATTCGGCATAAAAAGAGCGTGAACTTTTGCTGTTCACGCTCGGATTTTTATTGGATTTTAACTTAATGATGGTGGAGCAAATGCTCTTCCTTTTTATTTTTTTATATAGTCGATACTGCAACATTAGGTGTACTGTTTGAATGTTCAGCCAAACTCTCATTCTTCACAATTTCAACGCTATTGTAAGCTTCTATACCTGTACCCGCTGGTATTAGCTTACCAATAATTACATTCTCCTTCAAGCCTAACAAATTATCCCTCTTGCCACGAATTGCAGCATCAGTCAATGCCTTTGTGGTTTCTTGGAACGAAGCCGCTGACAAGAAACTGTCCGAACTTGATGAAGCCTTAGTTATACCCTGTAAAACAGGTGCGATAGTAATTAGTGCTGCATCTAACTCACCATTATCTATCTCAATCTGAATAGCCTTGTTAATCTCATCAATTTCCTTACTATCCACCATTGCACCAGGAAGTAAATAGCTACTTCCTGCGTCCTCAACCTTAACTTTTCTTAACATCTGACGTACAATTACTTCAATATGCTTATCATTAATATCAACACCCTGTAAGCGATAAACCTTTTGTACCTCATGTATAATATAGTTTTGAACAGCCTGTGTTCCCAATACTCCAAGTATATCAGCTGGATACACATTACCCTCTGTAATCTTCGTACCCTTCTTTATAATTTCGCCATCCTTTACCTTAATCTTGAAGTTATATGGAACCATATAGCTTTCTTCAACAGCTGTTTCCTCGTCAACAACAATTACATTTCTTGTTGTTTTAATCTCCTCAATGCGAACTCGTCCGTCAATCCTTGCTATAATTGCAGCACTCTTAGGATGTCTGCCCTCAAACAATTCCTCAACACGCGGTAGACCTTGAGTAATATCCTCAGCAGAAGCAATACCACCCGTATGGAAAGTTCTCATTGTAAGCTGTGTTCCAGGCTCACCAATTGATTGAGCAGCAATAATACCAACCGCTTCACCAACTGCAACCAGATTTCCATTAGCAAGGTTAGAGCCATAACATTTAGCACAAACCCCATACTTAGATTTGCAATGCAATACTGAACGAATTTTTATATTCTCGACGCCCATATTCACGATTTTCTTAGCATCGCTTTCGGTTATCATTTTTGATTTATGAATAATTAGCTCGCCTGTCTTTTCATCACGCAAATCATCAACAAGATAACGTCCCATCAAACGTTCTTCCAGCGATTCTATTACCTCATTACCATTCTTAATTGCGTAAATCTCAATACCTTCCTCAGCCAAACAATCATTCTCACGAATAATAACGTCTTGTGAAACGTCAACCAAACGTCTTGTAAGGTATCCTGAGTCAGCAGTTCTAAGTGCTGTATCGGCAAGACCTTTTCTAGCACCACGAGAAGAAATGAAGTATTCCAAAATATTCAATCCCTCACGATAGTTTGAACGAATAGGCATCTCAATTGTTGTACCAGAAGTATTTGCGATAAGTCCACGCATACCTGCAAGCTGTCTAATCTGGTTAATACTACCTCTAGCACCCGAATCAGCCATCATGAAAATAGGATTATATTTGTCAAGTCCCTTTTTAAGTGCTACTGTTACATCATCCGTTGCATTATTCCAAATTTGAATAATCTTTTTGGATTTTTCACTTGTTGAAATATAACCATTTTCATACTGATCTTCAATTTTTATAACATCTGCATCAGCTTTTGAAAGAATTGCCGTTTTCTCAGGTGGTATTACAGCATCGCTAACTGCAACTGTAACCGCAGCCTTTGTTGAATACTTAAATCCTACTGATTTAATTTTATCAAGCACTTCCGAAGTTGTAGTAGTTCCATGAATTCTTATACATCTCTCAATAATATCCGAAAGCTGTTTTCTGCCAACCAGAAATGCTATTTCCAAGTCAAATTGCTTATCTGAATTAGTTCTATCAACATAGCCAAGGTTTTGTGGTATATTTTCATTAAATATCAATCGCCCAACTGTGCAGTTAATAATATTAGAAACCTTTCTGCCACCAATATCCTTTGTAACCCTTACTCTTACTGCAGCGTGCAGAGAAACGTCTTTTTCATGGTACGCCATCAACGCTTCATTTATATCCCTAAACACCTTGCCTTCGCCGATTTCTCCCTCTTTTTGCATTGTCAAGTAATAAGAACCAAGCACCATATCCTGTGTAGGAACAGCAACTGGACGTCCATCTGATGGCTTCAACAGGTTGTTTGCAGCAAGCATCAAAAATCTTGCCTCAGCCTGTGCCTCAGCAGATAGTGGTAAATGCACAGCCATCTGGTCACCGTCAAAGTCAGCATTAAACGCTGTACAAACAAGTGGATGTAACTTCAACGCTCTACCCTCAACAAGAACAGGCTCAAACGCTTGAATACCAAGTCTATGAAGTGTAGGAGCACGGTTAAGCATAACAGGGTGGTCCTTAATTACATTTTCAAGTGCATCCCAAACCTCCGTACTTGCCCTATCAACCATCTTTCTAGCACTCTTTATATTAGCAATAACCTTTGTATCAACCAATCTTTTTAACACAAAAGGTTTAAACAATTCCAATGCCATTTCCTTTGGCAACCCACACTGATACATCTTTAATTCTGGTCCAACAACAATAACTGAACGTCCTGAATAGTCAACACGCTTACCAAGCAAGTTCTGTCTAAAACGACCTTGCTTACCCTTTAGCATATCAGAAAGTGACTTCAGTGGTCTATTATTTGGACCTGTAACAGGTCTGCCATGTCTTCCGTTATCAATCAAGGCATCAACAGCCTCTTGAAGCATACGTTTTTCATTTCTGATAATAATATCAGGTGCTTCAAGGCTCAACATTCTCTTCAAACGATTATTTCTGTTAATAACTCGACGATACAAATCATTCAAGTCCGATGTAGCATAACGTCCACCATCAAGCATAACCATCGGTCTTAATTCAGGTGGAATTATAGGCACAACGTCTAAAACCATCCATTCTGGCTTATTGCGTGAATGTCTGAACGCCTCGATAATCTCAAGCCTTTTTAGTAGCTTTATTTTTTTCTGTGCAGAAGTTACTACTTTTAGCTCAGCCTTTAACTCTTCAGATAGCATCCTAAGATTATTTAAATCACAAGCTTCATCTGATGTGTCGCACCATTTCATTGGATCAATTTCTTCATATTTGCTTTTATCATCAATGCTTTCGTATCTTTCAATAAATAAATCTTTTATATAGTCAGAACCCGTTATAGCTTCAAACTTACAATCCTTAACCTGTGATGCGTCTTTAATCTCCTTATACTGTGCCCTTGTAATAAAATCGCCAACATTAACAGGGCTATTATCGTTATAATGCAACGCATAAGTAACCATGCCATCTTCGTCCTCTTTTGACTTATTATCACAAACAGTAACCTTATATTTTCTATACCTCAGCCATTTTTCTAACTCAAATTGCTCCATGCCAATTACTTTGGCAAACAATGATGTATGAGTTAGCATAAAGGTTTCATATCTCTTAGGAGAACATTCCTCAAGCAATTCTTTTATTGCCTCAGCACCCATTTCTGCAATAAACTCATCACCAAATTTTTCATTAGCTTCAAGATATTCTTTCTCGCTCAACAACTGCTTCTTTAATAACTCGCCCTCTGTGTTTCCTGGATCAATTACTATATATTTAGTGAAATATAAAATTTCTTCCAATCGCTTTTGTGATATTTCAAGTACCTGTCCTATTCTTGATGGAGTTCCCTTGAAATACCAAATATGTGATACAGGTGCAGCAAGCTCAATATGTCCCATTCTCTCACGTCTTACTTTCGCACGAGTTACCTCAACTCCGCAACGGTCACATACTTTACCTTTAAAACGTATCTTCTTGAACTTTCCGCAATGACATTCCCAGTCCTTTGATGGTCCAAAAATCTTTTCACAGAAAAGTCCATCACGTTCAGGTTTTTGAGTTCGATAATTTATTGTTTCAGGTCTTTCTACTGCACCATAAGACCAATCCCTAATTTTTTCAGGTGAAGCTAAGCCTATTTCTATGGATTCAAATTCATTAAACTCCAAAGTATAACCTCCTCATTTATATCAGAGCAGAAACCGAATTTCTGCTCACCTATACTCTGTTAAATAGTTCTATCTTGCAAAATTTACAGCCTATTATTGCAAGAGTTTAGATTTACCGTCCTCATCTTCATCAAAACTAAAGACTGTATCAACCTCAGCTTCACTGTCCAAATTCTCTAATTCTTCATCCCTGTCCTCAATAATAAAGCCATCGTCTTCAATATCAGTAGTATCAAATGATATATCAGCATCAATTTCAGCTTCTTCCTCTATTTGAACAGGAGCTGGAATTATATTATCGTCCTCATCAAAATTCTGCCTTAGATCAATTTCATTATCATCAACGTCAAGCACCCTCACATCAAGAGCAAGTGACTGCAATTCCTTAATAAGAACCTTAAAGGATTCAGGAATACCAGGCTTTGGCACGTTCTGCCCCTTAACTATCGCCTCATAGGTGTTTACACGCCCAACAGTATCGTCAGACTTAACTGTAAGAATTTCCTGTAAGGTATAAGCAGCACCATATGCCTCCAACGCCCAAACTTCCATCTCTCCAAATCTCTGTCCACCAAACTGTGCCTTACCACCAAGTGGTTGTTGAGTAACAAGTGAATATGGTCCAACTGAACGAGCGTGAATTTTATCATCAACAAGGTGATGTAGCTTCAAGTAATACATATATCCAACTGTAACACGATTATCAAACTTTTCACCCGTTCTGCCATCATAAAGAACAGTTTTTCCGTCCTCTGCCATACCAGCAGCTCTAAAGCAGTCACGAATATCTTCCTCTTGAGCACCATCAAATACTGGAGTCATAATCTTCCAGCCAAGTGCCTTTGCAGCCATACCTAAATGTACCTCAAACACCTGTCCGATATTCATACGAGAAGGTACACCCAATGGGTTAAGCACAATATCAAGTGGTGTTCCATCAGGTAAAAATGGCATATCTTCTTCTGGTAAAATCCTAGAAACAACACCCTTATTACCATGACGTCCAGCCATCTTATCTCCAACTGAAATCTTTCTTTTCTTTGCAATATAACAACGTACAAGCATATTCACACCAGGACTAAGCTCATCACAATTATCCCTTGTAAACACCTTAACATCAACAATAACTCCAGATTCGCCATGAGGAACTTTAAGTGAATTATCTCTTACTTCCCTAGCCTTCTCACCAAAAATTGCCCTTAACAGACGCTCTTCAGCTGTAAGCTCAGTTTCTCCCTTAGGAGTAACCTTACCAACAAGTATATCACCCGAATGAACCTCAGCACCCACACGAATAATACCACTCTCATCAAGGTCCTTCATCGAATCCTCACCAACGTTTGGTATATCCCTTGTTATTTCCTCTGGCCCAAGCTTTGTATCACGACATTCAATCTCATATTCCTCAATATGAACAGACGTAAATACGTCATCTCTAACAAGATTTTCATTAAGCAATACAGCGTCCTCATAGTTATAACCTTCCCAAGTCATAAAGCCGATTAACGCATTCTTACCAATTGCAATTTCTCCATTTGAGGTCGCAGGACCATCTGCAAGCACCTGTCCTGCAGTAATCTTTTCGCCAACCTCAATAATAGGTCTTTGGTTTACACAAGTACCCTGATTAGAGCGTTTAAACTTAGTTAGCTTATATCTATGGTCAACATTTTCTTCATCCTTAACAACTATCTCATCAGCTGAAACGCTACTTGCAATTCCATCTTCCATAGCAATTATACATACACCAGAGTCAACCGCAGCCTTATATTCCATACCCGTACCAACAATAGGGCTGTCAGTTTTAAGCAATGGTACAGCCTGCCTTTGCATGTTTGAACCCATCAACGCTCTATTAGCGTCATCATTCTCAAGGAAAGGAATCATTGATGTCGCAACAGAAAGAACCATCTTTGGCGACACGTCCATAAAGTCAACACGTTCACGCTCACACTCAAGAATTTTATCAAGATAACGTGCGTTAACTCTTGGTCTAGCAAATCTTCCATCTTCTGTAATAGGCTCATTCGCCTGAGCAATTGTATAGTTATCCTCAACATCAGCTGTCATATAAACAACATCTTTAGTAATAATTCCTGTTTCCTTATCAACACGTCTATATGGTGCTTCAATAAAGCCATATTCATTTATCCTCGCATAAGATGCAAGATAAGAAATCAACCCAATATTAGGACCTTCAGGAGTTTCAATAGGACACATTCTTCCATAGTGGCTATAATGAACGTCACGCACCTCAAATCCAGCTCTATCTCTTGACAATCCTCCAGGACCTAACGCAGACAAACGTCTTTTATGCGTAAGCTCTGCCAATGGATTAGTCTGATCCATAAACTGTGATAGTGGTGATGAGCCAAAGAATTCCTTAATCGAAGCAGTAATAGGTCGTATATTCACAAGCATCTGTGGAGTTACGTTGTCCATATCCTGTGATTGAATATTCATTCTTTCACGAACAACCCTTTCCATCCTTGCAAAGCCTATCCTAAACTGATTCTGTAAAAGCTCACCAACAGAACGTATACGTCTATTTCCCAAATGGTCAATATCATCAACATGACCAACACCCAAACATAAGTTCAAGAAATAGCTCATAGTTGCATAAATATCATCAAGAATAATATGCTTAGGAACTAACTCATCTGCTCTTTTCTTAACATTTTCTTCAATTTCTTCGCTATCAGCAGAATTCTCAAGAATATCCTTTAACACCTTAAAGGATACCTTCTCATTTATCCCATATTCAGAAGCATCAAAATCAATAAAGTCATTAATATCAACCATGCCATTACCGATTATTTTAACTTCTTTCTCAACCATCCGAGTATGGTTTTCGCCCAATTCATTGACATAATATTCCTTAGTCTCAACCGTAACAAAAGCTTCATAAACTCCCGAACGCTCTATTTCCATAGCCTTTTCGTAGCTTATAAAGTCTCCTTCATCGCCCATTAATTCACCTGTTAGCGAGTTAACTATCGGTCTTGACAAAATATGTCCAGATAAACGTGAACCCATACCTAATTTTTTATTGTATTTGTAACGCCCAAACCTTGATAAATCATATCTCTTAGCATCAAAAAATAAATTGTTTATATGAGAAATAGCACTCTCAACCGTTGGTGGTTCACCTGGACGTAATTTTCTATAAACATCAATCAAAGCATCAGAATTATTCTTAGTTCCATCTTTAAGCAAAATTGTTTGGTTAATTCTTTCATCATTACCAAACAATTCATATATTTCTTCATCAGTACCAACACCTAATGCCCTAATAAAAGTAGTTATCGGTATCTTCCTGTTTTTATCTATTCTAACGTAAACAACATCATTTGAGTCCATTTCATACTCAAGCCATGCTCCCCTATTTGGAATAACAGTAGTCTTAAATAAATCCTTACCCGTTTTATCCTTTTCAGAAGAATAATAAACACCAGGAGAACGGACAAGCTGTGAAACAATTACACGCTCTGCACCGTTAATTACAAAAGTTCCACTATCTGTCATAAGTGGAAAGTCACCCATAAAGATTTCGCTTTCCTTAACTTCACCAGTTTCCTTGTTCCACAACGTAGCAGTAACTCTCAAGGGTGCTGCGTAAGTAACATCACGTTCTTTACATTCAGCAATACTATATTTAGGAGTATCGTCAATTTTATAATCAACAAAATTCAAGACTAAATTTCCGTTGTAATCGGTAATCGCCGCAACATCACGGAATACTTCTTTTAGTCCCTCCTCCCTAAACCATTTATAGGAATTTTTCTGCACCTCGATAAGATTTGGCATTTCCAAAACTTCATTAATTTTTCCAAAACTCATTCTTACATTTTTCCCGAGCTGCTTAGGCTTGACATTCACCATAGGCGGGTCCTCCTTTTAATTGTAATCAACAGTTCTGTTCCATTTTCTATCTATAAGCATCTTAGAATCAATCGCTGTTGATGGACAATGAATTCAAATGGCAATACATTAAAAAATATTTTTACTATTTCTATTGCTATTTCTAATAATATATGTTATACTAGTTCAAAAGCACATACTCATAGCCATTATGATACATTATAATATTTTATTACACTTCGCCACCTTTGTCAAGTGCTTTTTTCATATTTGTAACAATCAACGTATTCAAGCTTTTTTGAATGCGTTTTTTTGTACACAAATTCCTATTATAGCTATCTTTCTTTTAATTTCCATCATTGGCTTATTCCTCATAATTATTCATTCTTAACTCTTGATATATGAAAAAATATATGGTATAATTATTTTTTGGATACATCTTAATTATATGACTTTCAAGGAGGCACTTTATGACTAATGAAGAAAAACTTCAACGTGAACAAAAATGCTCGCATTTTGCGACTTCACTTCTAAGACTTCATAAAATAAATAGAAACTCCAAAATTGCATTTATTTACACTTGTCTTTTCGCCTTTATTAACGCATTTACTGCAATTATAACTACTGCTACCAGTGGTGTGATTGTTGGATTAGCCCAAGTTTTCATGTCACTTCTTCTAACAGGGTTGGCTTTTTGGGTATGGACTAAATCCTATATTCCAAAATACATTCTTGCAATTTTTCTCCTTTTTCAAGTTATTGGTATATTTTCTAATGTAGGTGCAATTAATCCATTTCTTTCACTTATTGGTCTTGTCCTCACTATTATAACAATAGTGGATTTGCGTGAATATAAAAAGCTTGAAAAGCTTAACGGATTCCCTCATTTTAATGAGAGATTTGAATTACAGGATAACGAATATTCTCCAACTTACAAAACAGTTTCTAGGGTTAATGATGGGCGTATGGACGCAATGGGATATAAGCAGGCTAATAATGAACGTATGAATGTAACGGAGAATGAACAGGTTACTGCTATAAAACAGCCTATCACTATGATTGATAAAAAAATGCCTGAAATTGTTATAGAAAAACTTCCACAGGTGGATGATATGTATTTTCCGAAAAAGCCTGTTATTGATAAACTGGTTAGTTCTATTAAAACCGAACTTGTGTCTACATTGGAAAATGTAAAAGAACAGGCTAGGGTTAATACTTCTAAACCTAACTATACATTAAATAATGTCGCAGAACAAAACAAGCTCAATACGGATACTTCTAAATTATTCCCAAAGCTTGACACTAAAGATTCTGTTACACCTGTAAAATCTGAAATATCAATAACAAGAGAACCGTCTATTTCAAATAAACCATCTAGCATAAGTGAAAAGCCTGTGGCTACT
>CAZSZG010000038.1:0-5814 GCA_964610805.1 uncultured Oscillospiraceae bacterium | reverse complement strand
CCTAGTCCAATGGAAAAGCCTGTGGCTACTAAAATAGATAATGCAACTGAAAAGCCTGTGGTTGCTGTGACTTCAAAGAAACCTGAGCCACCTAAGGAAAACAATGAGGACGTTGTTGAGGCGTTTAAGTCGAAATATTCCAACTACTTCTCACAGTATGACACAATATATGATGGCAAAAATAAAACATTATAATTAGGAGCATAAAGACATATGTTTGCAAAAGTTAACAGTTTAGGATTGTTCGGCTTGAATGCTTTTCATGTCGATGTTGAAATTGATATAAGTAGGGGTACACCTATTTTTGAAGTGGTGGGCTTGCCTGATTTGGTTGTTAGGGAAAGCCGTGAGCGTATTCGTTCTGCACTCCGTTCATGTGAAATAGCGTTGCCAGTTGCAAGAATTACCGTAAACCTTGCTCCTGCTGACACAAAGAAAAGTGGCTCTGTGCATGACCTTGCGATATTAATTGCAATACTAAAGGCTATGGATTATATTCATACAGATGTAGATGATAGTAGCTTTATAGGTGAAGTTTCTCTAAATGGCGATGTTCGTGCTGTAAAAGGTGTATTGCCTATGGTGTTGCTTGCTAAGAAAAATGGAATTAAGGCTGTTTATGTTCCTTTTGACAATGCTTATGAGGCTTCTGTTGTTGATGGGATTGATGTTTACGGTGTTAAGACTGTTGCTGAAATAATTGAACATTTTTCTGGGTTTACAAAAATTCAATTGCAAGAGGAGTATAGTATTCCTCCAACTTGTTATTACGGTGGACTGGATTTTGCTGATGTAAAGGGACAGCCAATTGCGAAACGTGCCCTTGAAATTGCTGCTGCTGGAGGACATAATGCTTTATTAATCGGCTCGCCTGGAAGTGGTAAGAGTATGCTTGCAAAGCGTATGCCCTCAATTCTTCCAGCAATGACTTTTGGTGAATCAATTGCTACAACAAATATTCACTCTATTTCAGGGCTTATTAATAAAGATACACCCCTTGTAACAGTCAGACCGTTTCGTTCGCCTCATCACACCATTTCTGCTGCTGGTTTGGCTGGTGGTGGGAGTATTCCTCATCCTGGTGAAATATCACTTGCACATAATGGACTGCTGTTTCTTGACGAACTTGCTGAGTTTGACAGAAGAACGCTTGAAATTCTCCGTCAACCACTTGAGGACCAAGAGGTTACTATTTCAAGGGTATCTGGAACTATCAGCTATCCGTCATCTATAATGCTTATTGCTGCAATGAACCCTTGTCCATGTGGATTCTTTGGGCATCCTAAACGTAAATGTACTTGCAATCCTAATCAGGTTGCAAACTATCTTTCTAAAATTAGTGGTCCACTTTTAGACCGTTTCGATTTGCATATAGAGGTTGCTCCTGTTGAGTTTGAGCATATCTCCTCTAAAACTAAAGATGAAAGCTCTGAAATCATAAGAAAGCGTGTACAGACTGCAAGGAAAATACAAACGGATCGCTTTGAGGGTACGGGGATTACCTGTAATGCAAGAATTACTCCCGATAAATTGCAAGAGTTATGCCCGATGGACGATAGTGCAGTTTCACTCATTAAAGATGTTTTCGACAAGATGGGACTTTCTGCTAGGGCATATGACAGAATATTAAAGGTGGCTAGAACTATTTCCGATATGAGTGGTGCAGAAGTTATAAAGAAATCGCATATCGCTCAGGCTGTTCAATATAGAAGTCTTGACAGAAAATACTGGAATGGAAACTAATAATTATTTCCGAAGTGGGGTGTAGCAAAAATGAAAATGGTCTTAAAATGGTTTTTAAGATTTTATAAAAATCTTGATAAAAAACTGCTGATACCAGTTGTTCTTTGTGCTGGGTTTAGCGTTTTGCTTTTATATTCAATTTATTCAAATAATATATTGCCAAACGTCGGCTCAAGCTACTACAAAACTCAACTTATTTCTGCTGTTCTCGGTATCGGCATATGCTTGGTACTCTCCTTGATTGATTATCATGTGCTTGCAAAGCTGTGGTTTTTGTATGCCCCCGTCTGTGTGGTTTTAGTTTTGCTTACCTTTACTTCACTCGGACTTCAACGTGAGGGGGCTGATGATAAAGCTTGGCTTAATTTGGGGTTTACAACAATTCAGCCATCTGAATTCCTAAAGCTTGCATTCATATTAACATTCTCCTACCATCTATCAAAGGTTCAAGAGTCGATAAATAAACCCTTACAGCTACTCCTGTTAATTTTACATGGAGCTGTCCCAATCTTACTAATTGCAGCACAGGGCGATCATGGTACTGCTATTGTCTTTTGCGTAATGTTTGTGTTCATGCTTTTTTCAGCAGGGCTTTCTTGGAAGTATATCATCACTGCACTTGTTGCATCACCTATTGCAATTTATGTTTTATGGAATTATCTCCTAAGCAATATGCAAAAGAATAGAATACTAATTTTGATTAATCCTGGAAGTGACCCTCTCGGAATGGAGTGGCAACAGGATTTGGGCAAGGCTGCTTTAAGCTCTGGGCAACTGTTGGGGCAAGGTCTTTTCGGTGGAAATTATGTTGCTGTTCCAGAAATGCATAATGACTTTATTTTCGCACATATAGGACAAACTACTGGCTTTGTCGGTTCATTAATAGTTGTGGCTGTTTTAGCTTATATTTGCCTAAAGCTTATCTCAAACAGCAGGAAAGCAAAGGATAATCTTGGCAAGTATATCTGCATCGGTACATTTGCATTAATCTTCACTCATTGCTTTATGAATATTGGCATGGTTCTTGTAGTTATGCCTGTTATCGGTATACCTCTCCCGTTTTTAAGTGGTGGTGGTACTGCTATGTTGAGTATGTTTATTGCTATCGGTTTTGTTATGAGTACCTATGCAAATCGTGAGAAAAAACATCATGTTTTTTATGATTCGGATTAATGGATAAATGGAGGTTTTCACCATGTCAACAAGATACACTGAACTAATCGACAAAATTGCGACAGAAAATAATGCGACAAGAGATGAACTTATTGAGATAATTACTAGTCATGAAAATGATGATTATCTTTTTGATAAGGCTGATGAATTAAGGCAAACTATTTACGGTAAGGACGTTTATCTTCGTGGCTTAATTGAGTTTACAAATTACTGTAAAAACAACTGCCTTTACTGTGGAATTCGTGGCGAAAATCATAATGTAGAACGCTATCGTTTGACTAAATCGGAAATACTTGAATGTTGTGAAACAGGGTATAAACTCGGCTTTCGTACTTTTGTGTTACAGGGTGGGGAGGATTCGTTCTATACTGATGAAATGCTTTGTGACATCATCAAGACAATTAGGGCAGAATATTCAGATTGTGCTATCACGCTTTCATTAGGTGAGAGGAGCAATGACAGCTATAAAAAGCTTTATGAGGCTGGTGCAGATAGGTATTTATTGCGTCATGAAACCTCTAGTGCAGAGCATTATGCAAAGCTACATCCAAAGAATATGAGCCTTAAAACTCGTATTGACTGCCTTTTGGAGCTTAGGAAAATTGGTTTTCAGGTTGGTGCTGGGTTCATGGTTGGCTCTCCTTATCAAACAACTGAAAATCTTGCAGATGACTTGCTGTTTCTAAAAGAATTTAATCCACATATGGTTGGGATAGGTCCTTTTATTCCTCATAAGGACACTCCCTTTAATGAGCATAAGCAAGGAAGTCTGCGTGACACTCTTGTTATGGTTGCTCTTACAAGGCTTTTGCTACCGAGAGTTTTACTTCCATCTACCACTGCTTTAGGTACAATTAATCCTCAAGGTAGAGAAATGGGGCTGAAAGCTGGTGCGAATGTTGTTATGCCAAACCTCTCCCCAACACGTTTTAGGAAGCTTTATTCGTTGTATGATAATAAGATTTGTACAGGTGATGAGGCTGCTGAATGTCGT
This sequence comes from uncultured Oscillospiraceae bacterium, assembly GCA_964610805.1. GTDB lineage: Bacteria > Bacillota > Clostridia > Oscillospirales > Ruminococcaceae > JAAYPV01. The sequence goes on along the minus strand of CAZSZG010000038.1, from coordinate 1,904 downwards.
GTTTGCCTAGAAAAACGAGTGGTTTCTGCTGGCTTTGAAATCGTTACAAGTAGAGGTGATTCAAAGGTACAATAAATTTTTTCACTGCTATTGCTTTTTTTCGATAAAAAATGTTATAATTATTATGCCTTTTTCCGTTAAACAGAGAAATTGGCAATTAAACTTATGATTTAGATTGGAGCTTTATTTATGTCACATCAGCTTTGTATGATCCTTGATTTCGGTGGGCAATATAACCAACTTATAGCACGACGAGTTCGTGAATGTAGTGTTTACTGTGAGGTTTTCAGTTATAAAACACCTATAGAAAAAATAAAAGAGTTAAATCCTGCTGGAATAATTTTTACTGGAGGCCCTAACAGCGTTTATGCTGAAAATTCGCCTAAGATAAGTAAGGAAATCTTTGAACTTGGTATCCCTATTTTAGGTATTTGCTATGGCTATCAGCTAATGGCACATACTCTTGGTGGAAAGGTTGCAAATGCAATAATTCCTGAGTATGGAAAAACTTCGACAAGCTACGATACAAGCACTATGCTTTTTGAAAGTTTAAGTGAGAGTAATGTGTCTTGGATGAGCCATTCTGACTATATTACTGAACTTCCAGATGGTTTTGTCGCTACTGCAAGCACAACTTCATGCACCCTTGCAGCTATGGAAAACCCTAGCAAAAGCCTATACGGTGTGCAGTTTCACCCTGAGGTTAACCATACTGCTGATGGCGTAAAAATGTTAAAAAATTTTCTATACCAGGCTTGTAGATTTACAGGCGACTGGACTATGGGCGATTATGCTAATACAGCTATAAATAATATTCGTGAAAAAGTCGGACATGGAAAGGTTTTGCTTGCTTTATCTGGTGGAGTTGACAGCTCTGTTGCTGCTGCATTGCTCGCAAAGGCTGTCGGCAATCAGCTTACATGTATCTTCGTTGATCATGGATTTATGCGTAAAAATGAGGGCGATGAGGTTGAAAAAGCTTTCGCTGATTGGGATATTAATTTCATTAGAGTTGATGCTAAGGCACAATTCATGGCTAAAATGAACGGTGTTTCTGACCCCGAAACAAAGCGTAAAATTATCGGCGAAGAGTTCATTCGTGTGTTTGAACAGGAGGCTAAGAAAATTGGTACGGTTGATTACCTAGTTCAAGGCACGATTTATCCCGATGTTATCGAAAGTGGCGAGGGCGACGCTGCTGTTATAAAATCTCATCATAATGTTGGTGGACTCCCTGATTATGTGGATTTCAAGGAAATTATTGAGCCACTTCGTATGCTTTTTAAAGATGAAGTACGCCGTCTTGGTACTGAACTTGGTCTGTCAGATGTGCTTGTTTGGCGTCAACCATTTCCAGGTCCTGGACTTGCTATAAGAGTAATCGGTGAAGTTACAGACGAAAAACTGGATATTTTAAGAGATGCAGATTATATTTTTAGAGAAGAAATCGCTAAGGCTGGGCTTGATAAAGATATTAATCAATATTTTGCAGTAATTACAAATATGCGTTCAGTTGGTGTCATGGGCGACGAAAGAACCTATGATTATGCCCTTGCTTTGAGAGCTGTTACAACAACCGACTTTATGACCGCTGACTTCGCAAAAATCCCTTATGACGTGCTTGAATTGGTGTCAGCAAGGATTGTTAATGAGGTTAAAAGTATTAACAGAATTGTCTATGATATTACTACAAAGCCACCTTCTACTATTGAGTGGGAATAATAAAACCAACGTAAAAATCCCTAATCTATGCCGTTTTGCGTTATCAAACTATTATCATAGCTATGTTTTGGCAACACTAATTATATTGTTAATAGAAAGAGCTAACTGATTTTTATGTCAGTTAGCTCTTTTTTATTTGCATGAAGGTCAAAAATCAACGATTAGTTTTTACACCCATTTTT
>CAZSZG010000037.1:6269-15515 GCA_964610805.1 uncultured Oscillospiraceae bacterium | reverse complement strand
CACAGATTTTTCTTTGTGGAAGTTTACCTTTAATAGTATCCTCAACAGGAACAAGGGGATTAGCAGCACCAGTAACACGCATAGCTTGATATACATATGAACGCCCTGAAAGTGGGTCACGAATAGCACCACCAAGACAAGTTGCAGCACCACCGAACGGTTCAATTTCAGTAGGATGATTATGAGTTTCATTTTTGAACATCAAAATCCAGTCCTCATCACGACCATCAACATCAACCTTAATTTTCACAGAGCAAGCATTAATTTCTTCACTCTCATCTAAATCGTTTAGCAAGCCATCTTTTTTAAGCTTTTTAACAGCAATAGTAGCGAGGTCCATAAGTGTAACAGGCTTGTCCGTTCTACCAAGTTCATCCTTAACGCTTAGGTATCTCTGATATGTTTCATTGATATAAGGAGTGTGAATATTAACATCATTAATATTAGTCATAAAAGTCGTATGACGGCAGTGGTCAGACCAGTATGTGTCAATCATTTTTATTTCAGTTATAGTAGGATTTCTTTTTTCTGTATTCTTGAAATAGTCTTGACAGAAAGCAATATCGTCTAAATCCATAGCCAGTCCATATTCATTAATGAAATCCTCAAGCCCTGCTTTAGTTAGATTAATAAAACCATCAAGCACCATAACAGTAGTAGGTATCTCATAATTAGTGTCAAGTGACTTAACAGTATCAAGCGATGCCTCACGGCTTTCAACAGGGTTTATAAGATAGGCTTTAAGCTTTTCAAACTCATCATCAGAAATAAAGCCATCTACAATATAAACTCTTGCATTTTTAACACGACAACGTTCTTTTTGAGTAAGAATTTGTATACACTGCTCACAGCTATCAGCCCTCTGGTCGAATTGTCCAGGAAGGTATTCAACAGCAAACACACGTTCATTTTCTTTTAGCTGAGGAATTTCATTATAGGTAATATCAACTGATGGCTCAGAAAAAACAATATTAGTAGAAAGCTGAAAATCCTCATTGGTGATATTATCCACGTCATAACGGTTTAAAACTCTAATATTTTTTAACGCAACCAACATTAAAGCAGTTTTAACATCACTTAAAACAGATTGAGCCTCAACAGCAAATTCAGCCTTTTTTTCAACATAAATACGATAAACAGACATAAAAACTCCATTTCTCCGCAAACAGGTAATAGGGTATATGGCAATCAATCATTTGTGCGGAAAATGACCGATAAAAATTAAACAAGTGTAATTTAAAACAATTAAGGCTTTGGAACAATATTCCCCAAGCAATAATTATTTTCATACTTAGATATTTTAACATAAAAAATCATTCTTCGCAAACTTTTTTCACCGATTTCTGATGGAATTTTTACTAATGTATAGTTTGGGCTATAACCTTGATGAAAATTTGTGCAACTTTCTTTTTCAAACAGCACAGGATAGACTTTTCCAATCTGAGATTTTAAGAAGCCTTGCATAGATTTTTCAGCAGTATCAGACATTTTTTTTGCTCTAATACTTTTTATATTATCAGGTATTTGGTTAGGGCGTTTAGCAGCGACAGTACCTTCACGTTTTGAATATGGGAAAACATGAACCTTGCTAAAGCCTATTTTTTCAACAAATGCTAGTGATTCATTGAAGTCAATATCGCTTTCATTAGGAAATCCAACCATAACATCAGTTGTGATTGAAGCGTCAGGAAATGAACATCTAATTTTTTCGACAAGGCACATAAATTCGTTAGTGTTATACTTTCTATTCATCTCCTTTAGCGTTTTATCACACCCACTTTGGAGTGAAAGATGGAAATGAGGGCAAAACTGTGGTATATCAGCAAGCCTTGATAAATCCTCATCAGAAATTATTTCAGGTTCAAGAGAGCCAAGACGTATACGTTCAATCCCCTCAATTTCGGCACAAGCCTCAACAGCATCAACAAGCCTTAACCCAATTTCACTACCATAGAAAGCAAGGTTAATACCCACCAAAACAACTTCCTTATGCCCATTTTTAGCAAGCACTGAAATTTCCTTTTTCAGCGAATCAATCGGTTTTGAGCGTATTCTCCCCCTAGCAAAAGGAATAATACAGTAACTGCAAAACTGATTACAGCCATCTTGAATCTTTACGAAAGCACGAGTTTTTTCGGTAAATTCACTGCAAGCCATATCTTCAAGCAGTTCATTTCCATCAAAATCGGATATATTGACTATTTTATCCATGTTTTTTTGAGCCAGAGCCTTATTTACAAGGGATAGAAGTTCAGAACGATTTTTTGTTCCTGTTATAATATCAGCCTCTGTTATTTTTTTAGCATCATCCATAAAAGCCTGTGGAAAACAGCCTGTTAGAACAATTAGTGAGAGTGGGTTATCGTTTCTAAGTCGTTTAATGCACTGAAGAACTTTGCTATCACTAGAAGAAGTGACGGTACAGGAATTGACAATATAGATATCAGCATCGGATTTTTTTTCAGTGATAATATAATTATTATTACTAAATGCCTGTTTAATACATTCAGTTTCATATTGATTGACCTTACAGCCGAAACTTATAAAATTTACTTTCATTTACTATAAAAACCTTTCTAATTCTTATTAATTAAGCATTATGACGAATTTTGCAATAAAACCTTGTTTATTATGCACAAGTGTAAAGATTGATAAAAAACATCACAAGTTCATAGCTACATTATACTAAATTAACGAATTTTTTGCAATTGTATTGACTTATATTTGGTTTAGTGATATATTAATTGTAGCAGAAAACTATAAATTAATAAAGAGAAACTTTAATTAAAATTTTTAGGGGGTAAATGTTATGGAAAAAATGACTATTTCTTTGGCTGCTATCAATGATGTAAAGGAATTTGTTAACAAGATGACAAAGTATGATTTTGATATTGATTTGGTATCTGGAAGATATGCAATTGATGCAAAATCAATAATGGGTATTTTCAGCCTTGATTTATCAAAACCAATCGAGCTTCATGCACATACTAATGATGCATCAGCTTTTAAGGCAGATATCAGCAAGTTCATTGTTGACTAATCATTATATGAAAATATTATTTAGGGAGTCTACTTGACTCCCTATTTGTTTTTAGGCATTGAATTATTATTTTCAGCATAAACTCTATAATAATAGCTTAATTAGCTTTATAATGGAGGATTTTATATGTTAAATAGAAAATTATTGCCAACACTGACGTTAATAATTACAATATTATTGATACAGAATATAGTTAATATAAACGCTATAACTTACGATGAGGACACAGGATTAACTGAGTCTTATGTTCTTATGGAGGCTGAAACGGGCAGAGTGTTGAGGGAGCAGAATGGCTATACAGAAGTTCCAATAGGAACAATGTGTAAGCTTATGACAGTATTGCTTGTTACAGAGGCTATTGAGGTGGGGGAGTTGAGCGTTGATAAAATGGTGGTAACATCATCTCACGCAAATTCCATGAATGGTGCTCAGATATGGCTTATGCCAGGTGAACAGATGTCTGTTAAAGATTTGCTTAAAGGTGTAATAATAGGTAATGCTAACGATGCGGCAGTCGCACTTGCGGAAGTGGTTGCACATAGCGAAGAAATTTTTACTGCTAATATGAATACAAGAGCGTTTGAGTTGGGTATGAAAAATACAGGCTTTTATAATTCATCTGGCTTTGGCACAGAGGAACAGTATTCGACAGCATATGACATGGCACTTTTATGCAGAGAGCTTTCAAAGCATGAGCTGTTATATGAATATATGACTTGCTGGCGAGATTTTGTAAGGGGCGAAGATACCGAGCTTGTGAATGAAAATGAGCTTGTTAAGGGTTATGATGGGATTATAGGTTTTAAGGCTGGACATTCTGAAAAATCTGGAAACTGCGTTGCAATAGGTGCTGAAAGAAATAATAGCACATATATAGTGGTGGCATTAGGATATAAGGATAAGGATGAAAGGTTTAACGTTGCTAAATCCTTGATAGCTACAGGCTTTTCTAATTATCAGGTTACAAACCCGAGCTTTAGTAATGAGCATCTCATGCCGATAAAAGTAAAGGGAGGCGTTGATAGTGCTGTTATGATTGAGGCAAGGGAATTGAGTAGCTTGGTTGTATCAAAAGGGAATGTCGAAAATATAACTAGCGTGATTTTTGTGCCAAATTATGTTACAGCACCAATCAAGAAGGGGCAGTCGATAGGTGTGGTAGGATTTTACATTGACGATGTTTTGCTTTATGAAACGGATTTAATTACTTCAAATGAGGTTGAGGAAATGACAATTGGCAAAGCGTTTAAGAAAATTTGTACAAGTTTACTGAAATAAATTTAGTTTAATTGTATGGAATGTACAATTATAAACATTGTACTTGAAAAATATAAAAAAATATAGTAATATTATTTTATAGTACGTTCAAAATTATTGTGTATGGTTTAATATGCAATTTTAATTGTGAAAAATTTGGAGGAAAACAATAATGTCTTTAAAGCTTAATACAAAATATGTCAGTGATTTTATAGCCTCTGATGAGATGGAAGGCATAAAAGCACAAGTTGAGCTTGCAGCAGATGTTTTGCATAACAAGACAGGCTTGGGCAGTGACTTTTTAGGTTGGTTGGACTTGCCTGAAAGCTATGACAAAGAGGAATTTGCAAGAATAAAAAAGTCGGCTGAAAAGATTAAATCTGACTCAGATGTACTGATTGTTATAGGAATTGGTGGCTCATATTTAGGAGCAAAGGCTGGGATTGAGTTCTTGAAATCACCTTTTTATAACAACTTGAATAAAAATACACCTGATATTTACTATGTTGGAAACAATATCAGTCCTACATATTTGAATGAAGTGCTTTCTATTTGCGAGGGTAAGGATATTTCTGTGAATGTAATATCAAAATCAGGTACAACAACTGAGCCTGCACTTGCATTTAGAGTATTCAAAAAGTATGTTGAGGACAAGTATGGCAAGGATGAAGCTAAGGGTAGAATTTACTGCACAACAGATAAATCAAGAGGAACATTGAAGAAGCTTGCAGATGCTGAGGGCTATGAAAGCTTTGTGATTGCTGATGATGTTGGCGGAAGATTTTCAGTTTTAACAGCAGTAGGTTTGCTACCGATTGCAGTTGCAGGATGCGATATTGACAAAGTTATGCAGGGTGCAGCTAAGGCACGAAAGGACTTTACGGCTGATTTTGACAATAATGATTGCTATAAATATGCAGCTTTAAGAAATATTTTTTATAGGAAACAAAAGTCAGTAGAATTAATGGTATCTTACGACCCATGCTTTGTGACTATGGCTGAATGGTATAAGCAATTGTTTGGCGAGAGTGAGGGCAAGGACGGTAAGGGCATATTCCCAGCAGCAGTTAATTTCTCTACCGATTTACATTCAATGGGACAGTTTATTCAGGACGGTTCAAGGATTATGTTTGAAACCGTTGTTGATATAAAAAATCCAAAACAGGACTTTTTCCTTGAAAATGATGCTGATAATCTTGATGGTTTGAACTTCTTAACTAATCAAAATATGTCAGTAGTTAACAGAAAAGCATTAGAGGGCACAATTTTAGCACATACTGAGGGTGGAGTACCTAATATTATACTTGAATTGGAAGATGTAAGCGAGTTCAGCTTCGGCTATATGGTTTATTTTTTCGAGAAAGCTTGTGCAGTTTCAGGTTATGTTTTGGGTGTTAATCCATTCAATCAGCCAGGTGTAGAAAGCTATAAGGCAAATATGTTTGCACTTTTGGGTAAACCTGGATACGAAGAACAAAAGGAAGCTTTGGAAGCAAAGCTTAGTTAATTAGCTAGGAATTATTTCATAACATAAATAAAAAACCATACAAAAGTATGGAAGAATGGAGCTTTTTATGATAAAATTAATAACAGGTAAAAAGGGCACTGGAAAAACTAAAGTCCTAATTGATTTAATTAACGAGGCAGTTAAAACTACAACAGGCGACTTGGTTTGCATTGAAAAAGGCGAAAAGATAAGATATGACATTAGCTATAAGGTAAGATTGGTTGATACAGAGCGTTTTGGAATTAGTGGATATGATTCACTATATGGCTTTATCGCTGGTATGTTGGCTGGAAACTATGATATTAAGGAAATCTTTATTGACTCAGTTTTGAAAATCGGTGGAGCTGATTTTGATGAGTTTAAAATGGTTTTGGATAAGCTTGATGTGTTGACAGGTGATGATACAGTTCTTGTATTTACAGTTTCTGCTGATGATTCAGAACTACCTGATGGCATTAAAAAGTATCTTTCATAGGAAAAAATAGACAGACTTCCGTTGTTTCTTGAAATATTTGGCATAAGTATGTATATAATAGATGATTTATAAGAAAAAAAGTATTGACAAGACAGGAAGTTTTAGTTATAATATACTTTGTGATGCTCTGAGGTAAAAATGTAATGATAATTAATTTAAGACAAGTATTTGAAGTTAATGGTGCAAAAAAAGATTTGCACTATTCAATCCCTCTAACTGAACTTGTGGGGATACGAGGCTATGAATTTAATTCGCCTATAAAGGTTGACGGGACAATACAAAATAACACAGGGATTGTTACGTTACAGTTTTCAGTAGAGTTTACGCTCAAGATTTTATGTGATAGATGCATTAAGGTATTCTGTAGGGATTATTTTTATGAGTTTGAACATATAATCGTGAAACAGCTTAATACCAACAGTGATGGTTATGATGATTATATTGTTGCTGAGGGTGAAAGTGTTGATTTGAATGAAATTGCTATATCGGATTTATTGTTACAGTTGCCGTTAAAAATGCTTTGTGATGAAGATTGCAAGGGGTTGTGTAGTGTGTGTGGCTGTGATTTGAATGAATGCGTTTGCAGTTGCTCAAAAGAGTAATATTTAAGGAGGTGCAATAATGGCTGTACCAAAGAGAAAACATTCTCAATCGAGAAGAGATAAACGTCGTTCAAACGTTTGGAAGTTGGATATGCCTGCTTTCAGCAGATGTACTAACTGTGGAGAATTAATGGCTCCACATAAAGTTTGTAAAAGCTGCGGATTTTACAAGGGTGTTGAGGTTCTTAAAAAGGAAGCATAAAATCTCGCTTTCTTTTGCCTAATTAAAAGGGAGGAGAGCAAAGACGTTCTCCTTTTTCTTTTATGAGAATTGAAGATGGAGAGTTGAGGGGTTGGAAAAATTCTCATCTCTCCTTTTAATTTATTTTATTAATTTTATATAATATATAGATGCTTATATGAAAGGTGAAGTATGGTAAGGGTAACGGTTGTAACAGAGAACACGCCTGCATTCAAGGCTAAAATTGAAGTTGAGGATTGTGTTGTTGCAATAAATGGAAATAGAATTGATGATGTGCTAGATTATATGTTTTATGCATCGGAAGCAAAGCTTGATATAGAAGTTTTGCGTGATGGAAAATCGGTGCATTTTAAGATTAATAAGGGTGAATATGACGATTTAGGGCTTGGGTTTGATAGCTTTCTTATGGACGAGAAACGGAGCTGTCATAATCAATGTGTTTTTTGTTTTATTGACCAGATGCCACCGAATATGAGGGAAACTCTTTATTTTAAAGATGATGATGCAAGGCTTTCTTTTTTACAGGGCAATTATGTAACATTGACTAATTTAAGTCAATATGATGTTGATAGAATTATAAAGATGAAACTAAATATTAATGTTTCAGTGCATACAACGAATGGCGAACTTAGGTGCAAGATGATGAATAATAGGTTTGCAGGAGAAAAGCTTAACTATTTAAAGCAGATGACTGATGCTGGGATTAAGCTTAATTGCCAGATTGTGTTATGTCCAACGCTTAATGATGGTGATGAACTTGATAGAACTCTTAGTGATTTGGGCAAGCTTATGCCAAATATTCAGAGCATTGCAATTGTACCTGTTGGGCTGTCAAAGTACCGTGAGGGCTTGTTTGAGCTGACTCCTTTTACTCAGGAAACAGCGTCAAAAGCACTTAAACAGATTGAAGATTTTCAGAATAAGTTTCTGGATGAATATGGAACACGACTTGTTTTCCCAGCTGATGAGTTTTTTTTGGCGGCAAAACGGGAGATACCTAAGGCTGAATTTTATGAGGAATATTCACAGTATGAAAACGGTGTAGGAATGTTAAGGTCGCTTGAAGATGAGTTTATGGACGCATTGGAAGATGCTGAATTTAACAATGAAAAGCGTAGGATAAGTATTGCTACAGGTGTTGCTGCATATGATTTAATTAAAAAAATGCTTGATAAGGTGATGGAAAAGTGGCATAATTTAGAGTGTAGAGTATACCCGATAAGAAACGACTTTTTTGGAGAAACTATTACTGTAACGGGTCTGATAACAGGACAGGATTTGATGTCACAGTTAGAGGACAAGCCATTGGGTGAAATTTTGTTGATTTCATCTTCAATGTTAAGGCGTGATAGTGAAGTTTTTCTTGATGATATAACGGTAACCGATGTTGAAAAAAAGCTTAATGTCAAAGTTATAGCGACTGAAAATGACGGTTATGAATTACTTGATGCAGTGCTTGGGAAATAGTATTAGCATTATTTTTAGGATATAAATTGAGAGGGGATGTTAATATATGACATTACCAGTGCTTGCAGTAGTGGGAAGACCAAATGTAGGTAAGTCCACTTTATTTAATAAGCTGATTGGTCAACGATTATCAATTGTTGAGGATACTCCTGGTGTAACTAGGGATAGAATTTACAGTAAATGTGAATGGAGAAACAGGGAGTTTATGATTGTCGATACGGGAGGTATCGAACCTAATGCGGAAGATGTTATTTTATCACAAATGCGTTATCAGGCAGAGCTAGCTATTGGGAAAGCAGATGTAATTGTGTTGGTATGCGATGTTAGAAGTGGCGTTACACCTAATGATTATGCTGTTGCAGATATGCTTCAAAGGAGTGGGAAACCTATAATTGTATGCGTGAATAAATGTGATTCGATTGGTGAGCCACCACTTGAATTGTATGAATTTTACAATTTAGGTCTGGGCGAACCTTTTCCAGTTTCATCATTGCATGGACATGGAACAGGTGATTTACTTGATGAAGTATTTGAATATTTTCCAAAGGAAATTGCAGAGGATTATTCAGATGAATACATTAGAGTTGCTGTTATAGGCAAGCCAAATGTTGGTAAATCATCGCTTATAAATAGAATTGCTGGCGAGGAAGTAGCGATAGTTTCTGATATAGCTGGCACAACGAGAGATGCAACGGA
>CAZSZG010000037.1:0-6169 GCA_964610805.1 uncultured Oscillospiraceae bacterium | reverse complement strand
ATAAGAATTGATAAGCTATATGATCTCATAAAGTTTGTAAATGAGCAAAATGCGATAAGGATCTCAACAGGTATGCTTAACGATGTTTTGGCATATGCTACAACTAGGGTTCAGCCACCGTCTGATAAGGGTAAAAGGCTTAAAATTTTCTATATAACACAGCCATCGACAAAGCCACCTACATTTGTTACTTTTGTTAATCGAAAGGACTTATTCCACTTTTCATATCAGAGATATATTGAAAATCAAATTCGTTCAACATTTGGATTAGAGGGGACACCGATTAGATTTATTGTCAGAGAAAGAGGCGACAAGGATTAATTTTGTAAGGGGATGTTTAAATTGTCCACAAATTTTATTTTAGCATTGACATTATCAGCGGTGGTTTCTTATCTGCTTGGAAGCTGTAATTCAGCAATTATTGTAGTAAAGTTGTGGAAAAAAGTTGATGTCCGTGATTTTGGGAGCAAGAATGCAGGGCTGACAAATACGCTCAGATGCTTTGGAAAGGGTGCGGCATTAGTTACACTTTTAGGAGATTTGGCTAAAGGAGTGGTTGCTGTACTTCTCAGCAAGTTAATTTTCGTGCTTCTCGATACGGGGATAAGTGATGTTTTAGGAAGTGAAATTTTAGGAAGTGAAATTACTGGGGTTAATAATTTACGTTTTATAGGATATATTGCTGGATTTTTAGCAATTTTAGGGCATATTTTCCCATTATATTATGGCTTTAAAGGTGGAAAGGGGATACTGGTTTCAGCATCAATTTTAATTGTAACTGATCCATTAACTTTCTGCATTGTAATACCGTTTTTTGCATTAATTCTTGCGTTGACAAAATATGTATCAGTTTCTTCAATTACAGCAGCAATAGCTTATCCTATTATTACATTTACAACTCAGTATTTTATTAGTGATGTACCTAAAAACCTAGCACTACTGCATACAATATTGGTAATAGGAACAAGCATATTACTGATTTATATGCATAAAAGTAATATAGTAAGGCTTAAAAATCATACTGAAAATAAGTTTTCATTCAAGAAAAAGGAGGGTTAGTGATGGCAAAAATAACAGTTTTAGGTGCAGGTGGCTTTGGTATAAGTCTTGCAGTAATGGCTGATAATTATGGGCATGAAGTGACGGTATGGTCGTCTATCAAGGAAGAAATTGAGGCGATTAGGCGTGACGGAGAACAAAAGCAAAAGCTTGCAGGAGTAAAGATACCCAAAAGCGTAAAATTATCAACAGATATTTCATGTGTTGCTGGTTGCGACATGGTTTTATTTGGCATACCAACAGCGTTTGTGAGAAAAGTTGCAAGGCAAGCAGCACCATATATTACTTCAAATATGATTGTACTTAATACAGGAAAAGGATTTGAAGCGGATACTCATAAGCGAATGAGTGAAGTTTTAAGTGAAGAAATTAAGAATGCATCAATTGTAGCGATGTCTGGCCCGTCACATGCTGAAGAGGTTGGTTTGGGCATACCGACAACAGTTGCAGTAGCTTCTCTTGATAAAAAAGCAGCATATTATGTTCAGGATATTTTGTGTAATGAGGTTTTCAGAATTTATGTAAATCACGACATTGTAGGTTGTGAAATCGGTGGTGCATTAAAAAATATAATCGCCTTGTCATCGGGAATATGTGATGGCTTGGGATATGGCGATAACACTAAAGCAGCGTTAATGACAAGGGGAGTAAGTGAAATTGCACGTCTTGGTATCGCTATGGGTGCAAAGCTAGAAACATTTGCAGGACTTACTGGAATAGGTGATTTAATTGTAACCTGTACGAGTATGCACAGCAGGAATCGTAGGGCTGGCATACTAATAGGGCAAGGTGTAGCCCCGTTAGATGCCGTTAAACAGATTGGAACAGTTGAGGGCTATCCATGTTGCAAAGCAGCTTGGGAGCTATGTCAAAAGCTTAAAGTTGAGATGCCAATAACTGAGCAATTGAATAAAATACTGTTTGAGGGTGGAACAGTCAAAGAGGCTTTGAGTAATCTTATGACAAGACCTAACAGGCATGAATTAGAGGGCATTTTCTTGTCAGAACGTAACTGTTAGAAATAGCTTTCATTATCTCAAACGGTATTAAATTCTTATGTGATTTTAAAACAATTTAACAAATATATAATAAAAAATAAAGTATCACTTCTAATTGGAGTGATACTTTTTTATATAATAAAAATATTTTACTTATATTATTTTTTTTATAGTTTATTTTTGTGTTAAGTGTCTATACTTATTATGGAATATAAGAAATAAGTTTTATAATTTATTTGAAAAACAGTTAATATTATTGAAAAATAATGCAACAATATAGACAAAAGCAAAAAGGAGATATAGCATGAAGAAAATAGTTATACTTACAGTTGTAACAGTAGTAATGGTTTTCAGCTCAATTATAGTACCAAAGCTATTTGAAAAAACGCTAACAAGAGCAGAAATAACGGCAATGTCAAACATTATCTATACTGAATATGTAAATGCAACAGGTGAGGTCGATAGCAATGAGAATGGGTTTATAGTTAATGCAGTTGTAAGCGAGGACGATATAAGTAAAGTAAAAATTGGTCAATCAGTAGTAATAAGTGGCAAAGGATTTGGCGATAGGGAGTATACAGGAACAGTTGATGTTATATCCAATATAGCAAGAAGATTACAGCAGAGTGCAACAGGAAAAACGGTTGTTGATGTAGTTATAACTATTGAAAATGCAGATGAAATGATACGAAAAGGTAATACTGCTGAAGTTAAGATAATGATTTCAGAGCAAAGAAAAATATCAGTTGTGGCATATAAAGCAGTAAATCAGGATGAAGACGGAACAGAGTATGTTTATGTTTTTTGTGATGGAGTAGCAGTTCGCAAGGATATTGTAACAGGTTTAGAGCTAAGTGATGGGATAGAGGTTTTATCAGGATTAAATCCGAATGATAAGGTATTAACATCACAGGAGGAGCTAGAAAACGGAAATTATGTTAAGGTGGTAGAATAATGCTTGACGGGGTAAAAAGGGGTATGGGAGAGCTATGTAGAAATAAGCTAAGGCTATTTCTTACGGTTGGTGGAATAACAATAGGTGTTTTATCGGTAATAATAATTTCTATGTTAGGTGATGTTGGCAAAAGTACGGTTGATAAAAAACTTACAAGTATGGGGCTTGACAGCGTTGTTGTATCCGTAAATGGTGGGCAAGGCAATGGGCTTTGTGAGGAAGATTTATCTAAACTAACAGATATTGAGGAAATAAGAAAAGCGATACCACTTATGAGTTTGGTGACATACAGCGTTATAAGAGAAACTAACAGTGATTGTATGCTATGGGGAGTAAATGAAGATGCAAATAATGTTATTGAATTAGATGTACTTTATGGTAGACTTATAAATAAAGGTGATGTTTCAAGCAATGCAAAGGTGTGCTTGATAGATGAGGAGTTAGCAAAAGAGTCATATAGCCGTTCAAATATAGTTGGCAAGAAGATAAGCGTTGACATAAATGGTGTGATGCAAGAATATGAGGTTATTGGTATAGTGAAAAATGGTGTAAATGTATTGCAATCAATGCTTGGGAATGTTATACCATCATTTATATATATTCCCTATACAAGCTTTCAGAGTGCAAGTGCAAAGAACCATTTTGACCAGATAGCAGTTAAGCTATACGACACAAACTCTAGCGTTAATGGTAAAATTGAAACAGCAATAACTGCTGGAAATGAAAGCAGAACAGCAGTTAGCGTAGAAAACTTATTAGGGCAAAAGGATGCACTATCTAGCATTTTGGATATTGTTACAATAATATTAACCTTTATAGCAGGCATATCGCTTTTAGTTTCAGGCTTATCAATTATGACAGTAATGATGGTAGCAGTAAGCGAGCGAACACGGGAAATAGGCATAAAGAAATCAATTGGTGCATCAAAAAAGGATATATTAATTGAATTTTTGATAGAGTCTGCATTAATAACTTTACTAGGAAGTGTAGTAGGAATAATTTTAGGTGTATTAATCGGAAGTATCGGCTGTGCAATCATGGGTATAGAAACAATAATAAATATAAAGCTTATAATAGGTGTGTTTGTTTTTACTTTATTTACAGGA
The DNA here is from genome assembly GCA_964610805.1 of uncultured Oscillospiraceae bacterium. Classification (GTDB taxonomy): domain Bacteria; phylum Bacillota; class Clostridia; order Oscillospirales; family Ruminococcaceae; genus JAAYPV01. The sequence continues at coordinate 2,051 of CAZSZG010000037.1, read as the reverse complement.
TTAACATTCGGCGTGTATCCTGCATATAGGGCGTCAAACCTAAAACCTGTTGAGGCGTTGAGGTTATAAAAAAATGGTCGGCTTAAATTAAAGCCGACCATTTTTTCGATTAAACAATTAAGTTTAAATAATTAGCATCCACAACCTGTGTTACATGGATTGCATCCGCAAGAATCATTATTATTACCACAGCAAACAAATAGAACGATTAGAACGATGATAATCCAACAACAACTGCTACCGCCACCAAATCCGAAACTCATAAAAAACACTCCTTTTATTAAATAATGTAAGAAGCAGAAACAAGACTTTAAGAGTTTTTCTTGTGTTCCGTTCCATAGTTCATTGTATGTAGGAGCAGAAAATGTGTTACGGAAAATTTCAAAGTATAAGAAAATAATAATCTATATAGCCCTAGTGCATTTGCATGGGTTTATATGGACTTTTATTTTTATTCAGTAGAGTTATCGGTATAGCTATGAACAAAATCTCTCAGCTTAATATAGGATTCATCGCCAATAACGTGTTCGATTTTACAAGCATCACATTCGGCATTTTCCTTGCTTACATGGAGTATATCAGTGAGGAACTCGGTTATGAGGAGATGACGTTCATAAACCTTCTTAGCTTTTTCCAAACCAATATCAGTTAAGATAATTTGTCCATCAGCTTTTACTTCGATAAAGTTATTTTCAGCTAAAATCTTCATTGCCCTGCTGATACTAGGTTTAGAATAGCCGAGTTCTGTGGCAATATCTATGGAACGGACGTATTTAGTTTTTTTATCAAGAATATAAATTGTTTCAAGATAATCTTCACCAGATTGATGCAGTTGCATTCTTAGCCCTCCAAACATTCGTTTTTATATTAAGATAGATTACATACATCATAAATTCGGAAAGTTATTATGTGAGTTTATGAAGTCATATTTAATTTTAACATAAAAGCCAAAAAAAATCAACTCTATTCTTATCTACAAAAAATGTATAAAAAGACAATGCACATCAAGGCAAATAAGGAAATAAAATATTATTCGTTAATAATGCATTAAAAACTATTGATTTTTTTAGTTATTTATGATATAATTTTTTTATGTACAAAGTAACACTAGATTGTACTAGCTAGAAATGTAGTGCAATATAAATCTTGTACAGAAAATAAAATCATATGATATATCCTCATTTTAAAAGAAAAGTGGTGGTAGTATGAAGAAAATTACTGTTGTTACTGGACACTATGGAACAGGCAAAACTAATATTTCAGTTAATCTTGCGATAAAGCTTGCCGATAAAGGCGAGAAAGTTACCGTTGTTGATTTGGATATTGTTAATCCGTATTTTCGTACAGCTGACTTTGGTGAGCTGTTTGAGAGCCGAAACATAGAGTTAATTAAGCCTATGTACGCAAATTCAAACTTAGATATACCTGCCATAAACTTTGACTTGGAACGCATTGTCAGCGAGGATAGATATATTATAATTGACGTTGGTGGAGATGATGCTGGTGCAACAGCTCTTGGGCGTTATGCTGAGGCATTATCAAAATATAAATCCGACTTGGATATGTATTATGTAATTAACTGTTATAGGTATTTAACCAGAACATCTGCTGAGGCATTAGAATTAATGTATGAGATTGAAACAGCTTCAAGGATGAAACATACAGGAATTATAAACAACTCCAATTTAGGGAGTGAAACTACTGTTGATGATATTAAATCATCTAAAGCATTTGCAGATGAAATTGCAGAGAAAGCTAGACTTCCAATAATTTTTCATGCGTATAATAAAAATATAGACATGGAAAAGGTTGATGGCTTTGAAGAGGTGGAGATATTTGTTAAGCCCTTATGGGAAAGATAAATATTGACGGTTACTGCTAAAACTTGAGTAATTTACAGATAATGTATAGAAACTGTATTTGTGAATTTTTATTTGTTACTACATCAAAGGAGGGAATAATTATGGCGAAAATGGAAGTGATTTTCGAGAAGTGCAAGGGTTGTGGATTATGCACTACTTCTTGCCCTAAAAACATTGTTGAGATACAAA